>NZ_JBLUPV010000036.1:0-51242 GCF_048068075.1 Pseudomonas sp. NY15354 | reverse complement strand
GCAGGGTGGCGATGGTGGTGGTGTAGTGGGTGGCGATCGAGGCCAGGGTCTCGCCCATGGCGAAGGTGTGGAGGTGAGCCGGTGATCGCTGGGCCGGTTGGGTGTCGGGCAGGGCACTGGCCGAAGGGGTGGCCAATGCCAGGGTCAGCGGAAGAATGGCCTGGACGCCGATGTTGAGCCAGGCCATCCAGCGGATGCCGGAGGAAGCACTGGCGTGAACGTGTGGGTTTTTCATGAAAGTCACGTGGCTAAGTGATACGTAACTTCGCTAGGAAAAGGCCCTGGAACCTATGGCTCACTCCACGCCTGTATAAATAGATACTTACGCCGTCGAAGTTATCGTTGACTTTAAATAGGCGATAGGGTTTGAGCGGCCTTTTCAGCAAAGCAGTTAAGTTTTACTTAAGTGTTGTCTGAAGGCGCTTGGGTCATTGAGCGGTACGAGAGCATGCAATATTAAGTCCCTTGATACTTTCAGGGAGCGAAAGTTACAAAGAGTTATGCACCCGAGCTGTAAGAAAAGACTGATAGTTAGCGTGTAAAGTCTGATGATGTTATGAGTAGGCAGGGGCAGGTGGCTCCAGAACCTGGGGGATATACGAGTACCGTTGCGTAGCCTCATGGCTGATGGTCGAGGGCTTTCCACAAAGGAGCAGCCATGAGCACGTCATTGTTCAACCAGACCCCAATGGTCACGGTACGGGATAACCGCAACCTGGCCGTGAGAGAGATCGCCTTCCACCGCCATCCCGACACCCCGCAAGTGACGGAGACGCGCATCACCTACCATCGCCACGATGCCCGTGGCTTTCTGGCCCAGAGCACCGACCCGCGCTTGCACGAGGCCGGGTTGGCCAACTTCACCTACCTGACGAGCCTCGCCGGCGAGGTCTTGCGCACGCAAAGCGTCGATGCCGGCACATCACTGGCCCTGAGCGATGTCGCCGGTAGGCCGTGCCTGACCCTGCACAACGTCAGCCCCGACAAGGACGACCCGCCCGTGACCCGCACCTGGCAGTACGAGGACGCCTCGCTGCCGGGCCGCCCGATCAGCGTGACGGAGCAGGTGGCCGGTGCGCCGGCGCGTATCATCGAACGCTTGGTCTGGGCGGGCCCCACGCCGCAGGCTCAGGCGCAAAACCTGGCCGGCCAGTGCATTCGTCACTACGACACCGCCGGCCTCGAGCGCACCAGCAGCATTGCCCTGACCGGTGTGCCGCGCACAGTGGCCCGGCAATTACTCAAGGACGCTGACAACCCTGACACCCTCGTCGATTGGCAGGGCGAAGACGATGCCGGGCTCGAGCCCGACGCCCATACCACCCTGACCACCGCCGATGCCACTGGGGCAGTGTTGAGCACCCAGGATGCCGCCGGCCATAAGCAACGCCTGCGCTATGACGTCGCCGGCCAATTGGCTGGCAGCTGGCTCACGCTCAAGGGCGGCACCGAACAGGTGATCGTCAAGGCACTAAGCTATTGCGCCGCCGGGCAGAAGCTGCGCGAGGAACACGGCAACGGGCTGGTGACGACCTACACCTACGAGCCCAAGACCCAGCGCCTGGCCGCCATCAAGACCGAACGCCAGGGCAGCGGGGCGAAAGTGCTGCAGGATCTGCGCTACGCCTACGACCCGGTGGGCAACGTAGTGAGCGTGCGCAACGATGCCGAAGCCACGCGGTTCTGGCGCAACCAGAAGGTGGTCCCGGAAAACACCTACGCCTACGACAGCCTCTATCAACTGGTCAGCGCGACGGGGCGCGAGATGGCCGATGCGCGGCGACAAGGGCAGGGCCGCGACCACCCCGCGCTCATTGCGTTCGATGACGCCACCTACACCCGCTACTCCCGTACCTACACCTACGACAGGGCTGGCAACCTGAGCCAGATTCGCCACAGCGCGCCGGCCACCGGCAACAGCTACACCACCGACATCACCGTGAGCGAACGCAGCAACCGGGCGGTGCTGAGCTCGCTGGCCAAGGACCCGACCGACGTGGAGGCGCTGTTTAACGCCGGCGGCCAGCAGCGGCTGTTGCTGCCGGGCCAGTCCCTGGTCTGGACGCCGCGTGGAGAGCTCGCACAGGTCACCCCCGTCAAGCGCGACAGCGGCGCGGACGACCACGAACACTACCGCTACGACAACGCCAGCCAGCGCGTGCTGAAAACCAGCACCCAGCAGGCGGCCCGCACCACGCAGACCCAGAACGTCCTCTACCTGCCCGGCCTGGAGCTGAGGCGCACGCTGAGCAGCGGCAAGGTCACGGAAGACGTGCAGATCATCGCCGTGGGCGAAGCGGGCCGCGCCCAGGTGCGGGTGTTGCATTGGCTAGCCGGCAAGCCCACCGACATCGCCAACGATCAGCTGCGCTATAGCTACGACGACCAGACGGGCAGCGGTGCGCTCGAAGTGGATGGCACGGGGGAACTGATCAGCCAGGAAGAGTATTACCCCTATGGCGGCACCGCCCTCTGGACAGCTCGCAATTCGGTGGAGGCGCGCTACAAAACCGTGCGCTATTCGGGCAAGGAACGTGACGCGACGGGGTTGTACTACTACGGGTACCGCTACTACCAGCCGTGGTTGGGCCGCTGGCTCAGCGCTGATCCGGCGGGGACGGTGGATGGGTTGAACGTGTATTGCATGGTCAGGGGAAATCCGACCTCATCGATTGATGAGCAAGGCACCATGAGGAAGGCGATTTCCAGGTTTTTGCCTCCAACCAAGAAAGAGCAATTCAAGACAAAGATGGATGCAGAGCTTGCGACGATGAAAGAGGCGCCCGTTCCGAAAACGATCCACATGATATGGATCGGCACGAGACCTATATCGGAAAAGAACAAAATGCTGTCGATAGACACGGCGCGGAGTAACCCGGATTACACCACGCACGTGCTTTACGACAGTGGTATCGCGGGGCATGAAGCGGCCCGTGACGATCTGAGGCGCCAATTTGAAGGCAGTGGCGTTGAGGTCTCGAATGTGCGAGATCTGCCCTACTTTGCAAAGATGTCTGCGCACCCGGCATTCAGGTTCTATGAACAGGCCGCCGGCGATGGCGAATATCCGCAAGCCAGTGATCTGCTGCGTCTGTTGGTGTTGCTTCACGAAGGTGGCATATACAAGGATATCGACGATAGACAGGAGGCGCCGTTCGGGAATTTGTCGTTACCCGCAGGCCTTGGCTTCAAGCAGGAATATGCCGCGACGAAGGATAAGGCCAGTGCGGTTCCCAATACACCCATCGCTGCTGCCCAAGGGCATGCAGTCATCGAAAGAACATTGGCCCTGGCGGTGGGCAACTACGCGCGAGGGGAGGAGGATACCCTAAAACTCGCTGGGCCAGATGTATTTACCCAGGCGCTTTATCAGGTGCTTCCGTTGGCTACTAACAACATTGCAAGCCGGTGGGACGAAATAAAACAGGCAATCTATAAGAACAAGAAGGAAGCGCTGACTGCGGAGCAACTCCTGCTACTGCGCGACCCGCGAAAAAAAATGCTCGCATTTGGTGAGAAAGTGTTCAATGGTGCGGATCAATCCTGGGTCAAGAAGTAGTCGACTGCGGCAAAGCAGGCGCGCTCAACGCGCCTGTCCCGAGCGCTTTTCCCGCAGCGCCTTGGCGACCTCGGCCTCGATCTTGTAGGCCGGCCCTTCGAGGTCCTCGTAGTTGCGTGTATAACGCCGGGCAAATTCCTCCACGCCCAGCTCTTGGTACTGCTGCACATGCTTGAGCTCATGAGCCCAAAGCGCGACGTTGTCCTCGGCATCTTGGGCGTGGCGGAAGATGATCGTGTCGATCAGGGTCACAGCGTTCACGTCCGGGTTTTGCAACAAGGCATTGGCGGCGCTGACTTGCTCCTCGTCCCCGACCCGATAACGCGCGGCGTCGAGCACGGCGAAGTCATACCAGGGCTCGAGCTGGGCGCGGATGTGCAGGGGAATCGGTTCGGTGCCCTGGGTGGTGGCTTCGTCGTGGGCCTGGCGCAGGGCGAAGGCCAGGCTGCCGGAGGCCATGAGTTCGACATCCTTGAGCACCTGCCCGGCCTGGCCGGGGTCGATCGGTGCGCAGAAACACCCCATCAGGCACACCTGGTACTGCCCCGGTGGGCAGGCGTTGTCGGCGAACGTCGGCAAGGCGAAGGCCAGGCCGAGCACCAGGCTGACGCGCTTCATTCAAGGCTTCCCGTGGCCAGGAGTTGCTCGATACGTCCGCGCTCCCAGATACTCAGCAGATCGGTGGGATTGGTGCCATAGCGGTGCCAGTCCTGCAGCCCGGCTTCCTGGCCGTCGGGTGTGCGGCAATGGCTGCACTGGGCCAGGCCATCGGCGTCCAGCTGCAAGCGCAGTTGCCAGCCGTCGACACGTACATCGACCTGGCCATCGGGTGTGCGGGTCAGCACCTGCAGCGCATGGACACCGAGGGCGGCATCACGCAGGCGCTGGCAGGCTTCTCGGCTGTTGGGCGGCGACACGGCGGATCAGAAGTTGGCCGGGGTGTTGGCGCTGATGATCTCGGCCTCGTCGGGGCCGATGTTCTTGAAACTGTGCGGCAAGGTGGTGGGGATGTAGTAGCCATCGCCGGCATTGAGCACGCTCACCTGGCCATCGACCCACAGCTCGATGGTGCCACGGGTGACCAGGCCGCACTCTTCGCCTTCGGAATGCACGATCGGCTCGCCCGAATCGGCGCCCGGTGCGTACAGCTCGCGCAGCATGCGCATTTGCCGGCCCGGGACACTGGCACCGACCAACAGCATGCGCAGGCCATTGCGGCCCAGGTCGGGTTGTTCGCCACCGCGGAACACATAGCGTTCTTCGCGTACGGGCTCGTCGAAGCTGAAGAATTCCGCCAGGGACATGGGAATGCCTTCAAGCAGCTTTTTCAGGGAACTGACCGACGGGCTGACACGGTTCTGTTCGATCTGCGAGATCGTCGAGTTGGTCAGGCCGCTACGGCGGGCCAGCTCCCGTTGGGAGAGGTTGTTGCGTTCACGCACCAGTTTGAGTCGTGTCCCCGTGTCCATAGCCGCCTTGTTAGATAGAGAGGTGTCAAAAATAATGGGCGACGCATTAAAGCACACTCTGGACGGCAACGCGCTGTGCTTGTCAGGGGTGTTGATCGGCGGGTGTCGGCCATAGCCCGACCAGCAGCAACAGCACGGCTACCGCAGCGAAGGGCAGGGAAGGATCGATCGCATAGACCAGTGTGCCGGCCAGCGGCCCGACCACCGCGCCCATGCCCTGAGCCGCGCCGATCGAGCCTGCGGTGGCACCTTGCTCCGAGGCGTGCATGGCGTTGGCCGCCAGCGCCGAAAATGCCGGGAATACAAACCCCATGCCAGCGGCCGCCACGAAGAACGACCCCCACAGCCAAGGGGCGCTGCTCGCCAGTGCGGCGCTGGCAAAACCCAGGGCCGAGACGGTGGCGCCCACGCGGATCATCTTCAGCGGCGGCCATTCCAGCCGGCGCAGTAGTACCTGAGCGAGGATCAGCGCGACGCCCACGCAGGTGAGGGCGATGCCGGCGGCCTGGGCGGCTTCGACCGAGGCCAGGTGCAGGCGGTCCAGGGCAAAGAAACCCACGGTGATCTGCGAGACCGTCACGCTGAACATGGCGCTGAAGGCCACCAGCAATGGCCGGCGCAAGCGCGGATCGCGCAGCCGCACCGGGCTGGGGGCATGGCCGTGGGCCAGGGGCTGTGGTTTGAGTTTGAACAGCAGCACGAAGAAGGCGCTCGCCGGCAACAGCGACATGACATAGAACGGCATGCTCAGGCTCTGGCGAGCCAGCAAGGCAGCCAAGGCCGGCCCCAGCACCAGGCCGACGGCATTGGCGGCGCCCAGCGAGGCCATGGCCCGGGCCCGGCGGTGGGGTTCGACATGGTCGGCGATCAGGGCATTGGCCCCCACCGGCAGCGCCGCATAGAACGCACCGATCAGGCCCCGGGTGAGCATCAGCCCGATGAAGGCCAGGGTCGCCCCTGGCATCCAGCGCAAAGCACCGTCGATGAACAGGCACAGCGACCAATAGGACAGGGTGAACCCCGCGCTGCCCAGCAGCAGGATGCGTCTGCGGCCATAGCGGTCGGCGGCACGCCCCCAAGGCCTGGCCAGCATCACCCAGATCACGCCGGCCACGGTCACTGCGGCCCCGGCTTGCCAGGTCGCCATGCCCAGCTGGCGGGCGATCGGGCCGATCAACGACACGAACGCCATCATCGACAGGGTGCATGCCCCGCTGATCAGCAGCAGCGGGCGCAAGTCCAGGGGCGCGTGGGGTGTCAGGGCAGCAGGGTCCTTTGCAGCGGTCATGGGCAGTCCCGTCAGTTGAGGATCAAGGCCCAGACTGCCCCGCAACGCTCATTCGCCGCGGCGCACAGGGCCAGGCCACATGCTACGCAATACACCGTCCCGGCGCACCCAGGCGTGCATCAATGCCGCGCCCAGGTGCACGAGGACGGTGGCGAACAACAGGTAACCGGCCCAGCCGTGGGCCTGGCGCAACACTGCATAGAGTCGCAGGTCATGGGGGGCGATGGCCGGTAATTGCAGCGGGCGCGGGTAGTCGCCGGCCGACAGCATGGCCCAGCCCAGCAATGGCATGGCCAGCATCAGGGCATACAGCAGCAGGTGCGAGGCGCCGGCGGCCAGGCGCTGAATGGGCGGAATGTCCCTTGGCAGCGGCGGGTGGGGCAGGGTCAGGCGCAGGGCGATGCGCAGCACCACCAGTACCAGCAACGCCAGGCCTGTGGCCTTGTGCAGGTCGACCAGCAGCGGGTGGCGCGGCGACAGGTCGCCCACCATGCTCACGCCGATGAACAACATGGCCAGGATCAGCACGGCCATCAGCCAATGCACCAGCCGGGCGAGGGGATGGAAGACAGTGGCGGTCATGGGCGTGCTCCGGTGGCGAGGGACTCGCGGCTGCGGCGGTTGAAGGACTCCGAGTAGGCGGCCGAACGGGCGGCCAGGATTGGGTCGGCGGAAGGCAGGATGCCGTGGGGCAGGATCAGCGGGTCGAAGTTGATGTCACGGCAGGCGCCTTGCTCGGGGGCGTCCACCTGCTCGATGACCAGGGTGCCGGCGTCGATGCGGCGCCGCTCGGCGGGCCAGGGGCGAGAGGCGTCGTCCACCGGGTCGCCGGGCTCGGCGAGGACCAGGCGCAGCGTCCAGCGCAGCGGGCCTAGTGCCAAGCGCCGTTGCAGGTCGTGCTGCAGGAATTGCTTGTCCTCGATCTGCGCCGGCAGCGCCGCGAATGGTGTCTGTGGTTCCAACTGCCAGCGCACCGGATGGGTCATGCCGCCATGGTCCTTGAGCAGGAAGGCGTTGATGCTGTGGTATTGGGTACTGGCGAAGCTG
This sequence comes from Pseudomonas sp. NY15354, assembly GCF_048068075.1. NCBI lineage: Bacteria > Pseudomonadati > Pseudomonadota > Gammaproteobacteria > Pseudomonadales > Pseudomonadaceae > Pseudomonas > Pseudomonas sp. NY15354. Next base: position 43,879 of record NZ_JBLUPV010000036.1, on the reverse strand, counting down.
TCGCTGGGCGTGTAGCTCGAGGCCCACTGGCGGAAGGCCGCGCTTTCGGGGTGGGCAGCGAAGAAGGCCTGCATCTTAGCTGGGTCCGGCTTGCCGGTGGCAGGGGCTGGGGTCATGGCCAGCACTTGGTCATAGAAGGCCTGCGGTGTGCCGATGGCCAGCACGGGCGGGTTGTTCATGCCGGTCCGCCAGATCTGCCCATCATCGGTGCTGAACTGCAGGGCCAGGCTGCGGACCGGGATGCTGGTATCCGGCGCGAAGGGGTTGGCGCCACCGATCGCGAAGCGGCCGATCACCGGCACGCGAGGCTGGCTGAACACCCGCGCACTGGACAGCGGCTCGGCCAACCCGCTGCTCTGGAAGTAGCCACTGACACATAAGCCTTTGGCGTGGTTCTTGCGATAACCGGGGTGATGGCCGGCCTGGGCCTCGAAGGTATCGATGATGCGCTGGGGCGTCAGGCTCGGGGCGCCGATCCAGCCGGCGGCATAGGCGAACCCGGCGCCCAGGGCCAGCAGGCCTACGCCGATGGCCGCCAGGCGCAAGGCCTTGGCCGGGCCGTGCAGAGGAGTCGTCATGGTCAGGTTCCACGCAGTGAATGAGCCGGTACGACGGGCCAGTCAGGGATTTATTCCCAGTGTGGGAATAAATCTCGTGCCGGCCCGTCTGGCTCTTTAGACTGACTATCAAAGGGCCCGGTACCTGACCATGCATGACCTGGATGAACACCAATGGCGCGAGCTGCTGCAGCGGTTGCGTCGCTTCGCGTTGTGGCTGTGCCGCGACTCAGGCAGCGCCGACGATCTGGTCCAGGCCACAGTCGAGCGTGCCTTGAGCCGCCGTGGGCAACAGCGTGAGGGTGACAACCTTCGCGCCTGGCTGTTCACCATCCTTTATCGCTTGTTTCTCGACGGCAAGCGCCGCGAGCGTCTGCATGCCCGTTGGCTGGCCTGGTTCGGACGCGGTCAGGAGGAAGCGGTGGGCGGCGAAACCGAGCGCATCGTCCAGGCCCATGCCGACCTTGCCGCCTTCGCCCGGCTCACCACCGAGCAACGGGCGCTGCTCTTGCTGGTGAGCGTCGAAGGGCTGAGCTACAAAGAGGCCGCCCAAGCCCTGGGCATCCCCATCGGTACGGTGATGTCGCGCCTGTCGCGCGCCCGCGCCGCCCTGCGTGACCTGACCGAGGGCAACCCGACGCCCCCGGCCTTGCGGAGACTCAAATGACGCAGTTGATTCCCACAGAACATGAGCTGCATGCCTATGTCGATGATCGGCTCGATCCGGTGCGCCGGGCGCAGGTGCACGCCTGGCTGGCGGCCAATCCGCAGGAGGCGGCGCGGGTCGAGGCCTGGCGCAGTGATGCCCGGCGCCTGCGCGCGGCCCTGGCGGGCTTCGGTCAGAACACCCCCGCTGCGGAACTGGATCTAGGCCAACTGCGCCGACGCCTGCGCCAGCGTCGCCAGCGGCAGTGGGCATCGGCGGCGCTTGTGCTTTTAGCGCTGGGCGCGGGCGGGTTCGGCGGCTGGCAGGCCCGCGAGGCGACGCTGGTGGCCGACACACTGCCGATGGCCGACGCCGTACAGGCCCATCGTCTGTTCGCGGGCGGCACGACGTTGGACGTCCAGGCCGGCGACTCGCAGCACCTGCAGGCTTGGCTCGAGCGTCATTTCGACCGCGTGGGGCAATTGCCCGATCTGGCTGCGTATGGGTTTCGGCCGGTCGGCGCGCGGCTGCTGAGCAACGAGCAGGGCCCGGCGGCGTTGCTGGTGTTCCAGGACACCAAGGGGGAGCGGGTCAGCCTGTTCCTGCGCTCGCCCAGCGAGCGTTTTGCCCGCATGCCCAGCGGGCAACGCACGGAGGGCCAGCTCGAAGCGCGCTATTGGTCTCACGGCGCCTACAACTTCGCCTTGGTGGGCGCAGCCGACGATGGGCGCGCCGACCAACTGCGCCAGGCGTTGGGCGTGAGCCTGTAACCCCTGCCTGGGGGGACGTAACTATATAACGCGTGCACCTGGTGCGTTCTCCTTAGCCTCACCGCTTCATTTTTCGGTGAGGGTATTCACGGTATGGGTCACGTCAACGACAACGGGCAATCGACGGCCATGGACACGATTGCCATGGCGCAGCAGTTCCAGGACCGCCTGATCGCCAAGCGCTTGCCTGCATGGATGGGCAAGGTCCGGGCATCTGATTTCCCGCTCTTGAAGCAAGCACTGGTCACAGGCCTCAAGAGCCGTCAGCAATTGGCCAAGCATTGGAGCAACATCGAAAGCCTGGACAGTTTTTGCACCACACGTCTGAACGCTGCGCTGAAGAAGCGTTTCGACACCAAACTGGATGCCGAAAAGCACTTCCTGCGCCAGTGGTATACCTACACGAGCCCAACGCACAGTTACTACACCAGCCGCTATCCGACGCTTGAGTCCGATTACTACGACGTATCGCTGCTCAGTGCAGCAATGTCCAACTTCAGTAAGGAACAGGCCGCCGAGGGCGGGCAGAATGTGCGCAACACGCTGGTCGATGGACCGGGTGCAGCTATCACAACACCTACGGCATTGGCGTTTGCAGGGTTTTGCCGAGAACTGGACCTGGGTGGACAATACCAGCGACATCTTGAAGCGGTGCTCGAGACCAATGGGCAGGCGCAAGACAAGCAGGGCTGCAAAGACTGGCTAGCAGATCAATACCGCTCCAGCCTGCTCGTGGATGCTTTCAAGGCTCACGCCGAGGGCGTGCTCAGGGACGCCGAGCTTGAGCTGATGGTCGGCTTGTATACCCATGGCAAGCTCGGACTGCTCGAGGGGGCATCGGTGGTTGCCAAGCAACTCAAGGCATTCGGTTGCCACCTGCAGCAGATCGTGGTGTTCGACGTCATCGACGAAGGCCTGGTGTACAACAGCCGCAAGCGGGTGCTGGTGTATATCCCTGGGGATCGACAAGGCGCCTGGTGTACCGCCAAGAACCTGAAGCTTTTCGCCGAAAAGATCCTGGGCAGGCGACTGAGAGAGGAAGGGTACCGGAAGTTCTTCGAGCGTTTCGTCCTTCAGCGCGACCGGGCGGCCTTTTTTGCCCGTGTCGAACAGGAGGTCGGTGATGTGAGCGACTCGGCCACGCCGGAGCTGGAGCAGCGCATGAAGGTTTACCCGACCCCCTTGTTCGAACACCTGGCGACGATGCGCATCGACCAAATCAAGGGCGATGCGGCCATGTTCGCCACGCCTGTGGCCGACATCGACCGGGATGTTGCACTGGCCAAGAACGCGCGTCGGCACGCGCAGGGGGCGGCGCTTTTGGCCGTGGCAGGGCTGTTCATCCCGGTAGTGGGCGCGGCCTTGCTGGCGGTGATGGCCTGGGAGCTGCTCAGCGAGGTGTTCCAGTCGATCAAGGACTGGCGGGAGGGGGACACCGAGGAAGCCTTGGATCATCTGGTCAACGTGGGCAAGGACCTGGTTTTGTTCGCCACCACGACTGCCGGGGTCGTGGCGGTGCGGACACTGTGGGCGCGCAGCGTCATGGTCGACAGCCTGGTGCCGGCGGTGCTGGAAGATGGCAGCGAACGACTCTGGAACCAGGACCTGGCGCCCTATGTCAGCGAGCCGCCCCCTGCGCAGGCCACTGTCGATGAAAGCGGGATCCATCGTCTGGGCGAGCAAGCCTGGATCGAGATGGAAGGCCATTACTACCCGGTCTACTCAGAAGCGCAAAGTGATGATTGGTACCTGCAGCCATACGAGAATCACGCGCCGTTGCTCGAGCACAACGGTGCCGGCGCCTGGCGGCTGTGGAGCGAACGCCCTGCGGAGTGGCGTGGCCGTGAACGCATGTTTCGAAGGCTAGGCGCCGCGTACGGGAGCCTGAGCGATCAGCAGATCGAACAGGTCCTGTTGGCCCAGGGCCTGGAAGAGGACCACCTGCGTGCCATGCATGTGTTTGCCAATGCTCCTGAAGCGGAACTGACCGATACGGTGAACCGCTTCGTACTGGCCAATCGGATCGTTGAACTCAGGAATCGGTTGCAGGCGGGCCTGAGCGTGACGGACCAGGCGCTGCTTGAAGAGGCAAAGGACCTGCCAGGCGCATCAGGGCTCGAAGGCGAAGCCCTGGCCGAGCGGGTCTGGGACCAGCGGCGGACTTTGCTGCAGCGGCTCTACGACAAAAGCAACGCGACCGATGACGCCTCGGTGCAAGCCTTGCGCCGGGATTTCACCAGCCTGCATCGACTGGCTGCCGAGCAGTTGTTGAGCGGGGCGAGCGATGGCGACCGCCAACTGCTGGAGGAAACCGGACGCGTGCCTTTGACCCTGGCTCAGGCCGCGCGACAACGGGCGCTGCGCATCCGGGTGGCGCGAGTGTTCGAGGGCCTGTTCATCGATGCTCCGCAGACGCTCGACCTGGCCCGTGGCGTCATCAAGCTCATCGACACATTGCCGGGTGCACCCCAGGGGCGGCATTGGGTGCTGTTCGAAGGGGACGGCTTGCTAACTCCTCATTCTGCGAACGAGGCACATGAGACAATTCACCTCAGTCACCAGGAAGGCGTCTTCGTGCTGCGTGATGAGCGTGGCCATGCGCTTGACCAACCCGGCGAGTTGTTCGAGGTGTTGGCTGATGCGTTCACCGAGACGCAGCGAAGGGCAATGAACATTGGTGAGCCGTTCGCCCAACAGCTTCGCCAGACGCTGGCTGAGCACGTGGCTTCCCGTCGCGTGGAATTGGCCGAGGTCTTGGGGCGGGAACAGCCCACTCCTTCGTTCTTGGTCCCGCTGCGGCTGGACGATGGTCGGGTCGGCTACCCCTTGAGCGGAGGACGGCGGGTGTTTGGCTTTGGCAGCCCCAGATCCTTGGTGGCTAAGCTTCGGTATCTGTATCCCAGTTTCAGCGATGAAGAGGTGGGTAATTGGCTACGGGCTATGCGCGAGAGCAACCAGGACTTGCAAAGCACGCTCGATGACCTGGAGGCGCAGTACGAACTGCTGCGCAGCACCCTGACGGACTGGCAGCGAGAGGGGTATCTTCGCTTTGAGCGCGGCTCGCGCTATCACATGCGCAAGGAACTCATTCGCTGCTGGCGCCTGCTGATACCCGAGCAACCCAAGCCGTTGGAGGAAAAGACGGGCTACCGGTTTTCCCTCAGGGGGCTGGATGTGACTGCGTTGCCGGACCTGCCCGAGCCGATCAGTTTCGCTCATATTGCAGCCATGGACTTCCATTCGATGAAGCTCGCGCATCTGCCCGATGGGTTCCTGCGTGCTTTTCCAAAGCTGGCCGCGCTGGAAATCACTCATTGCAAACTGCAGCGGTTCTCTTTGATGAAAGGGTTGCGGGAGCGTCTGCGCGTGCTCGACCTATCGGACAACAAGATCCGCCTCGATAGCGAGCAGGTGCAATTACTCAATGAATGCAAGTCATTGGTGTATTTGAACCTTTCGCGCAACCCGCTGAATCAGCAGTTTTCGGTCACGGGCATGGACAGGCTGACGACGTTGGTACTTCGCAATGCACATATGCACTACATGCCCATTGGCGTGGAATTGCATCAGGCGCTGTATGAGCTGGACATGATGGGCAACAACCTCAAGGCGCTGCCTGAGGGCTTTACCGATTCCTCGCTGTGGCGTCAGGGCAGAGTGCGGTTCGAAAGCAAAAGCTTGGACGTATCACTGGAGGAAACAAGTGCCTGGTATCGGCCTGACGACGGCAAGGTTCCGCCGCGTTTGCTCTGGCAGGACCGCGTCGATGCTGACGACCGGGAGGAAATGACGCGGCTTTGGCACTTTATGGTGAGCCAGCCCGACTCTTCGGATTACGTCGACTTGCTGGGACGGCTGGTGCAGTCCGAGGATTTTGCCCACGACAGCACTGCACGTGATCTGGCTTACCGCATCTTCGACATGCTGGAGGTCATGGAGGAAGACGAAACGCTGTGCAAACAGTTGTTGGCGGCAGCCGAAATCCGCACGTGTGGCGACAACGCCCTGTTACGTTTCAGCGACCTGGAGATCTGGGTGCAAGCTTGGGAAGCCGAGCGAGGCGAATATGAGGTCGATCCCGAGCCTGGTCTGCTGCACTTGGGAGCCCAGCTTTGGCGGCAAAGTGCTTTGGATGATTATGCCAGGCGTTTCGTCATTGATATGCCAGGCGAGGTGGATGAGGTGGAGGTGGTGCTTGCATTCCGGGTTCGTCTGTTCGACGACCTGGATCTGCCGGGTAACCGCAGCCGCATACGTTTCTCGGGAGCCGTCGGGGATATCGACCAGGGTGTGGAGAATGCCCGACGCACCATACTGACCAACCAGACCGAGGATACGCTGCTGCTGTGGATGGTCGAGCAACGCTTCTGGACCAAGTACCTGGAGCGTTCCTATGGGTCCAAACTCAAGCTACCGCGCCGGTTTCGCGACAGGGAGCAGGCACTGAGTCGTCAGGAAGGATCCGAGCAAGCGCTGGAGGCGCTTCAGAAGGAGGTGGATCAGTGGCGGCTCGACCAGCTTCTGGCGCTGACCAAGGCCGCGATGCGACGGGTGACACCGGGCTGGCGGCTTCCTGTGCTCTGACCAGAGATTAGCCCAGCGTGCGCTCCAGGGCGCCGAGCAACAGGCTTTGCATCAAGGCCAGGCCCTGGTCGCTGTCCAATCCACGGCCACGTAGCAGACCGGGCAATTGGTTGAGCAAGGTGGCCAGCACATGCCCGGTGGCCGCCAAGGCCTGGCCTTGCAGCCGGGCCTGTGGCGCGATCAGGTGCAGCAGGCCTTTTTCGTACCGCGCCCGCGCAGCGGCCAGGCGGGCTTGCTGCTCTTCGCTCAAGCAGCAGACGTCGCGCTCGGCCAGGCGAAACTGCAAGGGGCGCTCCTCGTGCAACTGCCAATGCGCGGCAATCAGGCACGGCAGCACTGCCTGGCCACGGGCGAGGGCCCGCCGGCCCTGATCGAGGGTCGCCTGCAGCTCTTCGTACAACTCTTCGATCAAGTCGTACAAAAGGTCCTGCTTGCTGGGGAAATGGTGGTACAGCGAGCCTGCGGTCAGGCCCACATGCGCCGCCAACTCGCGCATGCTGACCTGGCCAAAGCCTTTTTCGGCAAAGAGCGCCATGGCCTTGTCGCGGCGCTCTTCGAAGCTTGCACAGCGTAGGGCGGCAGTGACTGGCATGGCGCTCGCTCCCGATCAGTAGGTGAAGAAACCGCGACCGCTCTTGCGCCCCAGGTAGCCGGCGGCGACCATTTCCTTGAGCAGCGGGGCAGGGCGGTACTTGCTGTCGTTGAAGCCCTCGTGGAAGGCCTCCATGATCGCCAGCAAGGTGTCCAGGCCGATCAGGTCGGCCAGGGCCAGCGGGCCGATCGGCTGGTTGCAGCCCAGACGCATGCCGGTGTCGATGTCCTCGGCACTGGCCAGGCCTTCCTGGCGGACGAAGATCGCCTCGTTGATCATCGGCACCAGGATGCGGTTGACCACGAAGCCTGGGCGGTTGCCGGCGGTGATTGGCGTCTTGCCCAGTTTCTCGGTGACCACCAGGGCCTGGGCGTAGGTGCTGTCGCTGGTCTGCAAGCCGCGGATGATTTCCACCAGGGCCATCATCGGCACCGGGTTGAAGAAATGCACACCGATGAAGCGCTCCGGATGCTCGATGCTGGCGGCCAGGGCGGTGACCGACAGCGAGGAGGTATTGGTGGCGATCAGGCAATCATTGCCGACGTTGGCCGCCACTTGCTTGAGGATGCGCTGCTTGAGCTCGAGGTTCTCGGTGGCCGCCTCGATCACCAGTTGCGCGCCGCCCAGGTCGGCATAGTCGGTGCTGGTGCGGATGCGGGTCTTGGCCGCCTCGGCCTTGTCGGCCTCCAGCGTGCCTTTGTTGACCTGGCGCTCCAGGTTCTTGCCCAGGGTGGCCACGCCACGCTCCAGGGCCGCCTGCGAGACGTCGATCAGCAGAACCTGGTAACCGGCCACCGCGCACACCTGGGCAATGCCGTTGCCCATGGTGCCGGCGCCGATCACGGCGATGTGTTGAATGCTCACGTTCAGGCTCCTCAGACGCGCTCGAAGACAACGGCGATGCCTTGGCCGCCGCCGATGCACATGGTGGCCAGGGCGTAACGGCCCTGGGTGCGCTGCAGTTCATGGATGGCCTTGGTGGCGATGATCGCGCCGGTGGCACCGACCGGGTGGCCGAGGGAGATGCCCGAACCGTTCGGGTTGACTTTCTCCGGGTCGAAGTCCAGGGCGCGGGCGACGGCGCAGGCCTGGGCGGCGAAGGCTTCGTTGGATTCGATCACGTCCAGGTCGTTGATGCTCAGGCCGGCTTTTTCCAGCACCTTCTGGGTGGCCGGGATCGGGCCCAGGCCCATCAGCTCCGGTTCGACGCCAGCGTGGGCGTACGCCACCAGGCGTGCCAAGGGCTTGAGACCGAGGCGGCGAACCGCGTCACCGGTGGCCAGGACCAGGCCGGCGGCGCCGTCGTTGATGCCGCTGGCGTTGCCGGCGGTGACGCTGCCGTCTTTCTTGAATACAGGCTTCATACCGGCCAGTTGCTCGGCGGTCACGTCGGCGCGCACATGCTCGTCGGTGGCGAATTGCACGCTGCCTTTGCGGGTCTTCAGCTCGATCGGGACGATCTGACTGGCGAAGCGGCCTTCGGCGATGGCACGGGCGGCGCGGCGCTGGCTGGTCAGGGCCAGTTCGTCCTGCATTTCGCGGGTGATGCCATGCTTGGCGGCGACGTTTTCGGCGGTGATGCCCATGTGGAAGTGCTCGAAGGGGTCCTGGAGCACGCCAACGGTGTAGTCGATGCCCTGCAGGTCGCCCATGCGCGCACCCCAGCGGGCTTGCGGCAGCAGGTAGGGGCCACGGCTCATGGATTCGGCACCTGCGGCCAGGGCCACGTCGGTGTCGCCCAGCAGCAGGGTCTGGGCTGCCGACACGATGGCCTGCAGGCCCGAGCCGCACAGGCGGTTGACGTTGAAGGCCGGGGTTTCCTTGGGGACGCCGGCGTTCATCGAGGCGACGCGGCTCAGGTAGGCATCGCGCGGCTCGGTCGGGATCACCGTGCCCATGACCACGTGGCCGATATCGCTGGCGGCCACGCCCGAGCGCTCGATGGCGGCGCGGGTGATGGCACTGGCCAGGTCTGCCAGCGGCAGGTCCTTGAGGGATCCGCCGAAACCACCGATGGCCGAACGGACTGCACTGACGACGTAGATTTCTGCGTTGCTCATTGAGGGCTCCGATTGCGAAGGCATGGCGGGACCGGCACAGGCTCTGCGAGAATGGCCGGCATTCCCGGAATGGACCGAGTCTAGGCAAACGCCCAGGCCCGGCCTATGCCGGATCTGTTCAGTAAACCTGGCATTTTTTGCCACCCAGCATAGACAGTGAAAACCAGCCATGCGCGATAGCGATTCGGTCGCGGTGTATTTTCTCAACGCCATGCTCCATGCCCTGCGCGAGCGCCCCGCCGAGCGCGATGCCTATCTGCGCGGCGTGGGGATCGACCCGGCACTGCTCGAGCAGCCCCAGGCCAGGGTGCCGGCCAAGGCGTTCGCCCAGCTCTGGCTGGAGCTGATCCATGTGCTGGACGATGAGTTCTTTCACCTTGACAGCCATGGGATGCCCATCGGCAGCTTCGCGCTCATTTGTCGTGGGTTGATCCAGGAGCCCACCCTGGAAAAGGCCTTGCGCCAGTGCCTGGGTAACTTCGCGCTGTTCATGCGTGACCTGCGCGGGACCTTTTCGGTGCGCGGCGGGCGGGTGGTGATCAGCGTGCACTCGAGCATCGCCGACCCGTTGACGCGGGTCTATGCCGAGGAAACCTACCTGGTGCTGGTGGTCGGTTTATTGTGCTGGCTGGCCGGGCGTCGCATCGCCATCGATCGCACCGAGCTTGCCGTGGCGCGCCCTGCCCAGGAGGACGACACCTTGCTGTGGGGCCCGGACCTGCGCTTGGGCAGCGGGCGCACGGAGGTGGAGTTCGACAGTGCCTACCTGCGCTTGCCGGTGGTGCAGGACCTGGCTGCGCTCAAGACCTTCCTGCGCAGCGCGCCCCAGGGGCTGGTAATTCGCTTTCGCAATCAGAACGGCTTGGCGGCCGTGGTCTATCGCCACCTGCGTGCCCGGCGTTACGGCCAGTGGCCGACACTCAACGCCATGGCCGAGCAGCAGGGCCTCAGTGCCAGCACCTTCCGTCGGCAATTGGAGCGCGAGGGGCGCTCCTACCAACAGATCAAGGATGAAGTGCGCCGGGCCATGGCGTTCGAGCGGTTGCGCGAAGGGGTGCTGAGCATCGCTGAAATCGCCGAGCAGACGGGCTTTCAGGAGCCCAGTGCCTTCCATCGCGCGTTCAAGAAATGGACCGGTTACAGCCCGGGCAGCTACCGGGCGCGATTGGCCGATCGCACCCGCTAGACGCTGTCAGTCGCGCAGCTCGCGTGCCAGCGCCTTGACCCGGGTGAGGTCACCCTTGGCGACTTTGGCGACGCGCTTGCCATAGTCGGGGTCAGCTTTGTAGAGGAACGACAGGATGATGTGCTTACTGTCGTCATCGGCCCCCGCCAGGGACTGGCCAAAACTGTTCACCAAATCGCGCTTTTCCTGCTTGCTATAGGAGCGGTACAGCTCACCGGCCTGCTTGAAGTTCTGCTCCCGCGCGATCCCCTGTTGCTGGGTGCTGCCTGTCAGCGGCAGTTGGCTGTAGCGGGCCGACGCTGGGGTGGTGCGTGGCTGCAGACGGCTGGGCTCGTAGTTGACCATGCTGCGGGTGCGGCCGTTGTCATGGGCACCGTCCTGGTTGCCGTTGTTCACGGCGGCCCGTGGCTGGTTGATCGGCAGGCTGGCCGCATTGGCGCCGACCCGGTACATCTGGGTGTCGGCGTAGGAGAACAGTCGACCTTGCAGCAGGCGATCCTCGGAGGGTTCGATACCGGGAATGAGGTTGGACGGGGCCAGGGCAACCTGCTCGGTTTCCTGGAAGAAGTTGCCCACGTTGCGGTTGAGCACCATCTGGCCTACGTGCCGCTCGGGCACATTGGGCCAGATCTTGGTCGGGTCCAGCGGATCGAAGTCGAAGCCTGCCAGCTGTTGGGGCTTGAGTGTCTGGATGTACAGGTCCCATTTGGGGTGTTCGCCACGGCCAATGGCAGCCACCAAGTCATGGGTCATGTGGCTGAAGTCCTGGCCCTGGATGCGTTCGACTTCTTTGGGCGTGAGGTTCTCGCGGCCTTGCAGGCTTTTCCAGCGGAACTTCACATAGGTGATGTCGCCCTTGGCATTGACGAACTTGTAGGCATGTACGCTGTTGCCGTCCATGTGCCGGTAGCTTTTGGGTGTGCCCTCGTTGGAGTACAGCAGGGTGAGGGTGCGGGTGGCCTCGGGCATATGCGAGAACAGGTCGAAGCGGCGGGCGTCGTTGCCCAGGTTGGTGCGTGGGTCGGGTTTGAAGGCGTGGACCATGTCAGGGAACTTGATCGCATCGCGGATGAAGAAGGTCGGGAAGTTGTTGCCGACCAGGTCCCAGTTGCCGGTGCTGGTGTAGAAACGGGTGGCGAATCCGCGAGGGTCGCGCAGGGTTTCCGGCGAATGCAGACCGTGGACCACCGAGGAGAAACGCACGAATACCGGTGTCTTCTCACCCGGCGTGAACAGCGGGGCCTGGGTCAGGGCGGAGAGGTCCTCGAACGCGGTGAACTCGCCATGGGCACCGGTGCCGCGGGCATGGACGACGCGTTCTGGAATGCGCTCGCGATCGAAACGTTGCAGCTTCTGGATGAGCTGCACATCCTGGAGCAGCACCGGGCCGCTGGCACCGGCGGTCTGCGAGTGCTGGTTGTCGCCAACCGGGGCGCCATTGTCGCGGGTCAGGGGGGTGGCGTGCAGGGTGGTGCTGGCAAGCAGCGTCGCTCCGAGCAGGCTCCCGACGAGGCGGGTGGGTCGGGTTGCGGGCATGGATAGGTACCTGAAGGCTAATGAACGGGGGATCGATGCTATGGGGTACACATCCATGCTTCAGTCGGAGCGAACGCTATTTGTCGTGGCTGTTTTCAGGGCAGGGCGTCAGGCCGGGACCATGGCAAAGCCCACGCCGAAGCGGTTCCAGGCATTGATGGTGGCGATGGCCAGGGTCAGGTTGGCGACTTCGGCGGGTTCGAAGTGTTCCAGCAGGGCTTCGTACTCCGGTTGCGGCGCGCCACGTTCAGGCAGGCGGGTGAGGCATTCCAGCCAGGCGAGGGCGGCTCGTTCGCGTGGGGTGAAGTAGCGGGTTTCCTGCCAGGCGCAGAGGGTCTGCAGGCGGGCCTCGGTCTCACCGGCCTTGCGCGCATCATTGGCGTGCATGTTGACGCAATAGGCGCAGCCATTGATCTGCGAGGCGCGCAGGCGCACCAGCTCGAGCAGGGAGTTTTCCAGGCCGCTGTTGGCCAGTGCCTGTTCCAGGCCGATCATGGCTTTGTAGGCTTGCGGGGCGTGCTTGGCCCATTCGATACGTTCGTGCATTGCTGACTCCGATGTGAGGGTAATTTGCCGGCGCTGGGGCAGCGCTCTGGCCTTGGACATACGTTAGCGCTTGGGCACGAACGGCCCGATAGCCAATCCCGCACTTTGCCAGGAGGCCAATCGGTCTATTCAGGTGGCCACTGACCTGCATCCAATCTCTTCATTTTTGCTGGCGCTGCCGAGCCGCGATAATGAACGGGTCTTGCACCAAGAGATTTCCTACGATGTCCGATGAACGTTTCATGCGCGAAGCCCTCGATCTGGCCCGCGCCAATATCCAGGCCGGCGGCCGGCCGTTCGGCGCCGTGCTGGTGTACCAGGGGAAAGTGCTGGCGCGTGCCGTCAATGAAATCCACAGCACCCAGGACCCGACCACCCACGCCGAGATGCAGGCGATCCGCAAAGCGGCCCAGGCCTTGGGCCAGGCGCGTCTGGACGGCGCCGAGATCTACGCCAGCGGCCATCCCTGCCCGATGTGCCTGGCTGCCATGCACCTGTGTGGCATTGAGCGCGCCTGGTTCGCCTACGACAATGACGAGGGCGAGCCCTATGGGCTGTCGACCGCGGCGGTGTACGCGCAGATGACCCGCCCGCCTCAGCAGCAAAGTCTGCCCCTGCGACCGCTCAAGCCTGCCGGCGAGGCCGACCTGTACCTTCAATGGAAGCAGGCGCACCAGCCATGAGAGGCGCATTGAACTTGTTGCTGGTGCTGTTGCTGGCGCTGAACCTGCGGCCGATCCTCACCAGCATCGGCCCGCTGCTCGAACCGATGCGCGCGAGCACAGGCCTGGGCTACCAGCAGGCTGCACTGCTGACAGCCTTGCCAGTGCTGTGCATGGGCCTGATCCCATTGCTGCAACCCTGGCTGCGGCGTTGGCTGAGCGAGCATGGCGGCATGCTCATGGGCCTTGCGGCGATCGCCCTGGCCTGCCTGTGGCGTTTGCAATTGAACAGCGCTTGGGCGCTGATCGCCAGTGCGGTGCTGGCCGGCCTCGGCGTGGCCGTGGTCCAGGGCATGATGCCGGGGCTGGTCAACCGTTGGTTCCCCACGCGTCTGGCGACCACCATGGGCTTGTATTCGGCGGCGTTGATGAGCGGCGGCGGCCTGGCGGCGGTGCTAGGCCCCTCGATCAGCGCGGCGACCGGACGCTGGCAGGTGGGCCTGGGCGTCTGGGCCTTGCCGGCGGTGCTGGCGGTGCTGGCCTGGCTGGTGCTACGACCACGGCACAACACGCCGAAGCTCGCCGGTGGCGGGGGCGGGCATTGGTTCGGCAACCGCCGGGCCTGGCTGCTGGCCAGCTACTTCGGGCTGATCAATGGCGGCTATACCAGCATGGTGGCGTGGTTGCCGGCCTACCACATAGAGCATGGCGGTACTGCGCAGGGTGGAGGCGAGCTGGTTGGTCTGATGACCATCTTCCAGGTTACCGGTGCCCTGGGGCTGCCGCTGTTGCTGCGCAGCCTGGCGGACCGTCGGCCTGGCCTGTGGCTGGCGCTGTCGATCCAGCTGGGCGGCTTTCTGGGCCTGCTGCTGGCGCCGACCTTGGCCATGGGCGTGTGGGTGGCGATGATCGGCCTGGGCTTGGGCGCCTGCTTCAGCCTGAGCCTGACCTTGACCCTGGAGCATCTGCGCAAGGACCCTGCTCAAGCTGGGAGCCTGGCCGCATTCGTCCAGGGCATCGGCTTCATCATCACCGGGATCATTCCCTACCTGACCGGCTGGCTGCGTGATGTCACTGGCGACTTCCAGGCCTCCTGGACCTTGCTCACCATCACCGTGGTGGCGATGCTGCTGGTGACGGCGCGCTTCGCCCCGCGCGGCTATGTCGCCGCCATCGCTCGCCCCGGTCATCCGGTCCCTGCCGTCAACTGAGGCCTTGCAGGGTGTCGCGCACGCGATCCAGCGCGGTGTCGATATCCAGCAGCTCGATGGCCCCAAACCCGAGCAACAGCCCCGGACGTACCGGGGCTTCGCTGAAGAAGGGGGCCAACGGGTAGAGGCCGACTTCCACCTTGCGCGCCAGGTTGACCAGCCTCCCCACGTCCACACCGGGGCTGGACAAGGCGCTCAAGTGGAAGCCGGCGTTGGCCGGAACGGCTGTCAGCCACGGCGCCAGGTCCCCGTCCAGGCGGGCCAGGATCCGCTCCCGGCGGGCGCTGTACACCTCATGGCAGCGGCGAATGTGCTTGTTCAGATGCCCTTCGCTGATGAACCGCGCCAGCGCCCATTGCTGCAGGCTCGGGCTGTGCCAGTCGGTCAGGTGCTTGGCCACGCACGCCGCGCGCAGCACGCTTGGTGGCAGCACGGCATAGCCCAGGCGCAGTTCTGACAGCAAGGTCTTGGAAAAGGTGCCCACGTAGGCCACCAGCCCCTGGCGGTCCAGCCGCTGCAGGGCATCGCTGCCCGGCCCCTGGTAGCGGAACTCGCAGTCATAGTCGTCCTCGATGATCAATGCCCCCAATTCGGCGGCCCGCGCCAGCAGGGCGGTGCGACGCCGTTCGCTCATCGGCATGCCCAGCGGGAACTGGTGGGACGGCGTGACGTAGATCAGCCGGGTACCGTCGGCGATCTGCTCGACGCACATGCCCTCATCGTCCACCGGCACCGATTGCAGGCGCGCGCCCAGGGCCAGGAACAGCTGACGCGCCGGTGGGTAGCCAGGGTCTTCCATGGCCACTTGGCAGCCGGGCTCGATCAGTACACGGGCGATCAGGTCCAGCGCTTGCTGGGCGCCGTTGCACACCATCACATCCGCCGCGCTGCAGTGCACGCCACGGGCGAAGGCGATGTGGTGGGCGATGGCTTCGCGAAGTTCGGGCAGGCCCTGGGCATCGAACTGCCGTTGGGTGTGGCGCTGGCTGCGACGCAGGGCGTACTGCAGGCAACTACGCCACTGATCGAACGGGAACTGCGCCTTGCTCGATGCGCCGCCGACGAAGTCATAGCGCGATGGGCTGTCCAGGGCTGATCGGGAGAGCACTGTGGCGCGCTGCTGCCAGCGCTCTACGGATGCGGCGGCGGCCAGGGGAACGGCCTGGGCCTGTTGGGTGTGCAGCGGGCGTTGCGGGGTCACGAAGGTACCGCGACCGACCACGCCGCTGAGCAGGTTGTCGTAGGTCAGGCGCGAGTAGGCTTCGGCGACGGTCTTGCGGGACACGCCCAGTTGCTCGGCAAGCAGGCGGGTGGGCGGCAACTGGGTGCCGGCGGCCAGGTGACCGCTGTCGATGCCGGCGCGCAGTTGCTGGTAGAGCTGGTCGGCCAGGCCTTTGCGGCCTTGCAGGCGGATGTGCAGTTCCATGGGGCTGTCCGGGGTGGTGAGAGCTCAAGCTTCGGGTTTTGTGGGGCGTGCTGCAAGGGGCAGCAGGTGTAGATCCGCTGCGTTGACAGGTGCGGCGCGGGGGCTGTGGGGGGGCGGAGCAGATTGCGTGGTGGATGGCACCGGCGTTGCCGTTGTTCGCGGGTGAACCCATTTCTTAAAAGGTCACCGCCAGCCTTGTGGGAGCGGGTTTACCCGCGAAGCAGACGACGCGGTGGATGGCACCGGCGTTGCCGGTGTTCGTGGGTGGACCTGCGCCTACAGGGAACAACGTCAGCCGTGCGAAAGGTGAGGCTAGGTTTCTGGCAGAGCGGCATCGACGATCTCGACCCAATGTCGCACCGGTGTGCGACCGGCGCTGTCCAGGTGCGCCTGGCAGCCGATGTTCGCGGTGGCGATGAGTTGGGGATTGCCGCTCTCCAGGGCCGCAAGGCGATGGTCCCGCAGTTGGCGCGACAGCGTGGGCTGGGTCAAGGAGTAGGTCCCGGCCGAGCCGCAGCACAAATGGCCGTCCGGCACCGGGGTGAGGGTGAAGCCCAGGCGTGTCAGCAACCGCTCCACCGCACCGCCGAGCTTCAGGGCGTGCTGCAGGGTGCAGGGGCAATGAAAGGCCAGGCGCTGTTCGGCGCACAGGCCCAGTTGGTCGAGGGGCTCGGCCTGCACCACTTCCACCAGGTCCCGGGCCAGCGCGCTGATGCGGGCGGCTTTGGCGGCGTAGCGCGGGTCGTTTGCCAGCAGGTGGCCGTAGTCGCGCACGAAGGCGCCGCAACCACTGGCTGTCTGCACGATGGCTTCGGCGCCGGCTTCGATGGCTGGCCACCAGGCGTCGATGTTGCGCCGGGCTCGGGCCAGGCCTTGTTCCTGGGCATTGAGGTGGTAGTCCACCGCGCCACAACAGCCGGCTGCGACCACCGGCTGCACACTGATCCCCAGGCGATCCAGCAGACGCGTGGCCGCGGCGTTGGTATTGGGCGAGAGGGCGGGCTGGACGCACCCTTCGAGCAGCAACACCCGCCGGGCATGCCGTGGGGCGGGGCGCTGGCCGGGGTCGGCGATCCGGGCAGGCAGTTTGGCCTTGAGCGCACTTGGCAACAGCGGGCGTAGGGCCTGACCGCTGCGGGCCAGGGCCTTGAACAGCGAAGGATGCGGCACCACGGCGCGCAGGCCCAGGCGCAACAGACGCTCGCCCAGCGGACGGGGAACCTGTTGCTCGACCACGGCGCGACCGATGTCCAGCAGGTCATGGTATTTCACGCCCGAGGGGCAGGTCGTTTCGCAATTGCGACAGCTCAGGCAGCGGTCCAGGTGCAGTTGGGTGCTGGCGCTGACCGGTTCGCCCTCAAGGACCTGCTTGATCAGGTAGATGCGCCCGCGTGGGCCATCGAGTTCATCGCCAAGCAACTGGTAGGTGGGGCAGGTGGCGGTGCAGAAGCCGCAGTGCACGCAACTGCGCAAGATACGTTCGGCCTCGTCGCCGCGTGGCAGGCCCTTGGCGGCCTCGCTCAGGTTGGTTTGCATGGCGTGGCCTCACAGGTCCTGGTACAGACGCCCAGGGTTGAAAATGCCCTGGGGGTCGAGTTGCCGCTTGAGGGCGCGGTGGTAGCGCATCAACGGGGCGGGCAGCGGGGGTGTGCTGTCCTCGCCGGGCGCATAGGCGCTGGCATGACCGCCGATGTGGGCCACTTGCGCACGTATTTGCTCTGCCGTGGCCGACGACTTCAACCAGCGCTGGGCGCCGCCCCAGTCGATCAGTTGCCGGCCGGGCAGTGCGAGCGGGCCCGTGGCGGTAGGCACCGAGAGTCGCCACAGCGGCGCTGGGTCGTCGAAAAAAGCCAGGCGTTGTTCGCGCAGCGCTTCCCAGAAGTGGCTTTCGACCGCCTCGCCGCCTAGCCGCTGGCGCGCTGATGACACCGAGCCTTCACCGCCCTCCAAGCGCAGATAGAGCGCCTCGCCGTCGTGGCACGCGGCGCTGATCGGTAGCGGTTGCTGGCCCCATTCGGCGAGCGCGTCCAATGCCTTGCGCGGGCTCACTTCCAGGCGCAGGCTCATGCATTGACGTGGCCGCGGCAGCACCTTCAACGACACTTCAGTGAGCAGGCCCAGACAGCCGAAACTGCCGACCATCAGCCGCGAAATATCGTAGCCGGCCACGTTTTTCATTACCTCGCCGCCAAAGCGCAGCAGCTTGCCATGGCCGGTGATGACGCGGGTGCCGAGTACGTAGTCGCGCACCGCTCCGGCCCAAGGCCTGCGTGGCCCGGACAGGCCGGCGGCGACCATGCCGCCGAGGGTGGCGTCCGGGCCCAGGTGGGGCGGCTCGCAGGGCAGCATCTGGCCAGCCTCGTGCAGCGCCGCTTCGACCTCACGTAGCGGCGTGCCGGCGCGGGCGGTGAGGACCAGTTCGGTAGGGTCGTAGTGCACGATGCCGCGGTGGCTGCGGGTGTCGAGGACTTCTCCCGCCACGGGGCAGCCGAGCATGGCCTTGCTGTTGCCGCCCTGGATGCGCAGGGGCGTGTCCATCGCCAGGGCCTGATTGACCTGCTCGAGCAGGCCCTGGCTCGTGTCGCGGTCCGGGCTCATCAGAAACGCTCCAGGTCAGGAAAGGGCAGTTGGCCCTGGTGTACGTGCAGGGCGCCGAACTCGGCGCAGCGGTGCAGCGTGGGGATGTTCTTGCCGGGGTTGAGCAGGCCTTTGGGGTCGAACGCGGCCTTGACCGCATGGAACAGGGTGATTTCGTCTGCGTTGAACTGGGCGCACATCTGGTTGATCTTTTCGCGCCCGACACCGTGCTCGCCTGTGATGCTGCCGCCGACCGCCACGCACAGCTCCAGGATCTTGCCGCCGATGGCCTCGGCGCGCTCCAGCTCGCCGGGGCGGTTGGCATCGAACAGGATCAGCGGATGCATGTTGCCGTCGCCGGCATGGAACACGTTGGCGACCCGCAGGCCGTGCTCTCTGGACAACTCGGCGATGCCCCTGAGCACCCGGGGCAGTTCGCGGCGTGGGATGGTGCCGTCCATGCAGTAGTAGTCCGGCGAAATGCGCCCCACCGCTGGGAAGGCATTCTTGCGCCCGGCCCAGAAACGTACGCGTTCGGCCTCGTCGCAGGCCAGGCGCACGTCGCCCGCGCCGGCCTGGCGCAGGACGGCGGCAACGCGTTCGCAGTCCTCCTGAACATCGGACTCCACACCATCGAGCTCGCACAGCAGGATCGCTGCCGCCTCCACCGGGTAGCCGGCGTGGATGAAATCCTCAGCGGCGCGGATGGCCAGGTTATCCATCATCTCCAGGCCGCCCGGGATGATGCCGGCGGCGATGATGTCGGCGACCGCGCCGCCGGCTTTCTCGACGCTGTCGAAACTGGCCAGCAGCACCCGCGCCACCTGGGGCTTGGGCAACAGCTTGACGGTGACTTCGATGACAATGCCGAGCATGCCTTCGGACCCTGTGAACAGCGCCAGCAGGTCGAAGCCGGGGCTATCGAGGGCATCGCTGCCGAGGGTCAGGTGTTCGCCTTCGATGGTGAGGATGTCGACCTTGAGTAGGTTGTGCACGGTCAGGCCGTACTTGAGGCAGTGCACGCCGCCAGCGTTTTCGGCGATATTGCCGCCGATCGAGCAGGCGATCTGCGATGAAGGGTCCGGCGCGTAGTACAGGCCATGGGGGGCCGCCGCCTGGGAAATGGCCAGGTTGCGCACGCCTGGCTGGACCCTGGCGTAACGCCCTTGCGGGTTGACCTCCAGGACGCGGTTGAAGCGCGCCATCACCAGGAGGATGCCCTGGGCCAGAGGCAGGGCGCCGCCGGAGAGCCCCGTGCCGGCGCCGCGCGCCACCACCGGTACGCCGCGTTGATGGCACAGGCGCAGCAGGGTCTGGATCTGCTCGAGGCGTTCGGGCAGCACCACCAGCAGCGGCACGGTGCGGTAGGCGGACAGGCCGTCGCATTCGTAGGGCTTTAGGTCCTCGGCACGGTGGAGGATTTCCAGGTCCGGCAGGGCGTCGTGCAGGGCCGCCAGCAACGCGGGCTTGTCCACGCTGGGCAGGGGGGCATCGAGGCGTTCGTCGTACAGAATGCTCATGGCGTCGGCTTCACGCCCTTCGGGGCGCTTCGAGACGGCTGCAGGAGCAGGTCGGGGGAAGTAGGGAGCGGCAGCAGGGCAGTAAGGTGGGGCGGGTAAGGCAGGGGCATGGGCTGGTCTCTTGTTCTTGTTCGTCAAGAGACCAGCCTAGACCACCGCGCCGAGGTCGCCCGGCGTACGCGGGGTATTACAGGTCGAGCACCAGGCGCGCGCTGCGGGCGCGCGAGACGCACAGCATCATGGTCTGCTGGGAGGCCTTCTCCTCGTCGCTCAGGTACTGGTCGAAATGCTCGGCCTCGCCTTCGAGGATCGCGGTTTCGCAGGTGCCGCACACGCCTTCGCGGCACAGGCACTCGACCTTGGCGGCCTTGGACTTCTCGATGGCCTGGAGGATGGTCATGCCTTCCTCGACCTGCAGCTCGGTCCCGGACTTGGCCAGTACCACGGTGAACGCAGCACCGGCGGCGGGCGCGGCGGCGGCGAATTGCTCCCAGTGCACGCGCGCGTCATCGATACCTGCGGCGGCGGCGGTGGCGATGACCGCGTCGATCAGCGGCTTGGGGCCGCAGACGTACAGGTGCGCGTCATCGGCCAGGCCCGCGCACAGGCCGGCCAGGTCCAGCTTGCGGTCCAGGCTGTCGATGTAGAAGCGGGTGCTTTGCGCATGCGGGCCGCTTTCCAGGTCACCCTGGAAGGCGCCGTGCTCCGGTGCGCGGAAAGCGTAGTGCAGCTCGTAGGGGGTATCGCTGCCTTCGAGTTCATGCAACTGGGCCAGGAACGGGGTGATGCCGATGCCGCCTGCGATCAGCACGTGGCGGCCCGCCGCAGGGTCCAGGGCGAAGAGGTTGTTGGGGGTGGAGATGGTCAGTTCGGTGCCCACCTCGACCTGGTTGTGCATGAACGCCGAGCCGCCCTTGGATTGCTCTTCCAGGCGCACGCCGATCTGGTAGTGGGCCAGGTTCCGTGGGTCGCTCATCAGCGAGTAGGCATTGCTGAACTGGTTGCCGCAGGCCGACTGCATCTGCACGATGACGTGGCTGCCGCCGGTGAAGGCGGGCAGGGTGGCGCCGTCTTCGCGGGCCAGGGTGAAGCGCTTGATCAGCGGCGTGGCCTGTTCCACGTCGGTGACACGCACCTTGAACATTTCGTATTGCTTGGCCATGGTTCACCTCGACTTGCAGATCACGCGGCAGGCCCTGCCGCGTGGCACAGATGCTGGCTCGCTCAGACGGCGAGGCACAGGTACTTGATTTCCAGATAATCCTCGATGCCGTACTTGGAGCCTTCGCGGCCCAGGCCCGATTGCTTGACGCCACCGAACGGTGCGACCTCGTTGGAGATCAGCCCGGTGTTGATGCCGACCATGCCGTACTCCAGACGCTCGGCCACGCGGAACACCCGGCCCAGGTCGCGGCTGTAGAAGTACGCCGCCAGGCCGTATTGGGTGGCGTTGGCCAGCTCGATCACTTCGTCATCGGTGGTGAAGCGCACCAAGGCGGCCACCGGGCCGAAGATTTCTTCCTGCAGCAGCTCCATGCCTGGGGCGATGTCGGCGAGCACGGTCGGCTCGAAGAACTGCCCGCCCAGGGCGTGGGCCTTGCCGCCCAGCAGCACGCTGGCGCCTTTGCCGGTGGCGTCGTCGATCAGGCTGCGCACCTTGGCCACGGCCTTGTCGCTGATCAGCGGGCCGATCTGCGTGCCTTCGGTGTTGCCATGGCCCACGGCCAGGGCGCGCACGCGCTCGACGAAGCGTTGGGCGAAGCGCTCATAGACGCTGTCGTGCACATAGAAGCGGTTGACGCACACGCAGGTCTGCCCGGCGTTGCGGTATTTGGCGATCAGCGCGCCTTCGACGGCCGCCTCGATGTCGGCGTCATCGAAGACGATGAACGGGGCATTGCCACCGAGTTCCAGGCTGACCTTCTTGATGGTTTCGGCGCACTGGCCCATGAGCAGGCGACCCACCGGGGTGGAGCCGGTGAAGCTGAGCTTGCGCACGCTCGGGTGGCCGGTGAACTGGGCGCCGATGGCCGGGGCATCGCCGGTGACCACGCTGAACACCCCGGCAGGGATGCCAGCGCGCTCGGCCAGTTCCACCAGCGCCAGGGCGCTGAACGGGGTTTCGTTGGCCGGCTTGACCACGATGGTGCAGCCTGCGGCCAGGGCTGGCGCGACCTTGCGGGTAATCATCGCCGCCGGGAAGTTCCACGGGGTGATCGCGGTGCACACGCCGATGCCCTGCTTGATCACCAGCAGGCGCTTGTCGTTGGCCGGGCTTGGGATCACGTCGCCATAGACGCGTTTACCTTCTTCGGCGAACCACTCGACGAAGGAGGCGGCGTAGCGGATTTCGCCCAGGGCTTCGTGCAGGGGCTTGCCCTGTTCACGGGTCATCAGCTGGGCCAGGTCCTGCTCGTGTTCGAGCAGCAGTTCGAACCAGCGGCGCAGGATGTTCGCCCGCTCTTTGGCGGTACGGCCGCGCCAGTCGGCCAGGGCCGCTTCGGCGGCTTCGATGGCGCGCACGGCTTCGGCGCCGCCCATCAGTGGCACATGGCCGAGCAGCTCGCCGCTGGCCGGGTCATTGACCGCCAGGGTCTGGCCGCTGTCGGCGTCGCACCAGCGCCCGTCGATGTAGGCTTGCTGGCGCAGCAGTGTGGTGTCTTGAAGTTTCACGCAAGGCTCTCCGAAGGCCGCCGACCCGCAAGCCGGCGGCCGGGTGCATCAGTCCAGGTGGGCGACGGCGATCAGGTTGTGGAAGTGGGCGATGCCATGCTCGCTCACGCCGCTGCGCTGCTGGTCGACCATGATCCGGCCTTGGCCACGGTAGCCACGGGACTTCAGGCCCTTCTGCACGCTTTCGACCAGGCGCAGGTCTTCTGGGCGGAAGACTTCGCGGTACCAGTCGATCAGCTTGAGCTGCTCTTCGGTCAGGTCCTTGTTCAGGAAGTAGATGTCGTAGTGCTGCAAGGTGGTTTCGGCATCGACCGGGAACTCATAGATCACGGTCATGAAGTTGGCTCCTGGTGGCACGTTGAACATGGTGCACGGCCAGGCCCAGAAACCGGCGAACGAGGGGTCCTTGACGGACTCGTCGAACTTGAACGACTGCTCCGATGGCGTGGCCACGCCGTATTGCAGGGTCCAGTTGCCGAACAGGCTGTGGCTGTACTGGCCGACGTCCACGGAGTCGGAGAAGCCTGGGTGGGCCGGGGCGCAGTGGTAGCACTCCAGGTAGTTGTCGACGATCGACTTCCAGTTGGCTGGGGTGTCGCTGACGAAACGGGCGGCCAGGTGCAGGTCATCGATCACGGCGCAGGCTTCGCGCATGCGCTTGGCCAGGCCCGGCAGTTGGTCTTCGACGCTACCGGCCTCCATGTCCATGTTGATGTAGATGAAGCCTGCGTACTCTTCGACGCGCAGCTGCACCAGGGTGGAGTTTTCCTTGTCGAAGTTGACCACGTTCTCGCAGTTGCGGGCGTGGGCCAGCTCGCCGTCGAGCTTGAAGGTCCAGGCGTGGTACGGGCAGGTGATGACGTTCTTGGCCTTGCCGCTGCCTTCGAGCAGTTGGTGACCGCGGTGCGGGCAAACGTTGTAGAAGGCACGCAGCACGTCGTCGCGGCCACGCACGACGATGATGCTTTCGCCGATCACCTGGCGGGTGATGTAGGCGTTCTTTTCGGCGACTTCGCTGCGGTGACCCACGCAGATCCAGCTCTTGGCGAATATCGCTTCCTTCTCATGTTCGAACACGGCGGCCTGGGTGTAGAAGTTAGCCGGCAGGGTGAAGGCTTCTTCAGGGTTGGCACAGAAATCGGCGGGCAGGCGTTTGAAATCGTTCATGGCTCTATCTCGGTTTTTACTTATTGGTTAACGCGTATCTATTGGTTAACAAGTCGGGCAAAAAAATTTGGCCGGACGCTTTAGGGCTGCTTTACAGCCCATCGCAGGCTTCGCCAGCTCCTACCCAGGAGACTGGCGATGCCGTCGGTCATACGATCAATGCAGGGCAGCGGCGCTGCGCGGTACCTGGTGCTCCGGCTCTTCGCCGGCCAGGCGTGCGGCTTCTTCCTCGATACGGTAGGCCGGAACCTGGCCGTAGTCGGCGGCGAGCCACTTGAAGAAGCCGTAGATCTTCACCAGCAGGATCACCATGAAGGGGATCGCGGTGAGGACCACAGCGGTCTTCATGGTCGACAGCGAGGCCTTGGCGAACAGCATGGCCAGCGGTACCAGGGTCAGCACGATGCACCAGAACAGACGCAGGGTCGGGGTCGGGTCCTCGCCTTCGCGCAGGTTGCGGGTGCTGGTGGCGGCCACAGCATAGGCCGCAGCGTCCATGTGCGAGGCGCAGAACACCGCCATGATGAACAGGTACACCGCCAGGAACAGGGTGCCCCATGGCAGGGCCAGCAACAGGTCGGTCACCGCGGCTTCGCCACCGACGGTGCTGAGCAGCTTCGGCACGTCGATCTGGCCGTTGATGAACTGGTGCATGCTGTAGCTTTCCAGGGCGCCGAAGAAGAACCAGCACCCGAAGCTGCCGCCCAGCAGCAGGGCGAACACCACTTCCTTGATCTGACGGCCGCGCGAGACTCGGGCGACGAACATGGCAACGCCTGGGGCGTAGGAAACCCACCACAGCCAATAGAACACGGTCCAGTTGCGCGTGAAGGCGCCGTCACCGGCAGGGTCGGTGAACAGGCTCATGTGCACGTACTGCTGGATCATCAGGCCGATGGCGTTGGCGGTGTTGTTGACGGTGAACTGGGTCGGGCCGACCAGCAGCACCACCACGGCGAACAGCAGGGCGCCGATGCACACCATCTTCGACAGGCGCTGCAGGCCACCGTCGATGCCGATGTAGGAGCTGAGCGAGAACAGCAGGGCCACCGCACCGATCACCATCAGTTGCACGGTGAAGGTGTTGGGGGTGCCGGCCAGGTCCGACAGGCCGCGGGTCAGGGTCGAGGCGGTCAGGGCCAGGGAAACGGTCAGCGCGCCCATCATGGTCAGCAGGAAGATCAAATCGACGGTGCGACCCACAGGGCCAGTGGCCTTGAAGCCGGTCACCGCTTCGATGATCGAGGCCAGGTTCAGGCCGCTCTTCTTGCGTACATGGAAGTGGTAGGCCATGGCCAGCGAGGCCAGGGCGTAGATCGACCAGGCGCTGATGCCCCAGTGGAAGAACGAGTAGCTGACGCTGTACTCCAGTGCCTGGGCCGACATCGGGGCGATGTTCAAGCCTGGGGTCTGGTAGTAGTAGGCCCATTCCATCACGCCCCAGTACAGGGTCGAGGAACCCATGCCGGCGCAGATGAACATGAAGACCCAGGTCGCGGTGGAATATTCAGGCTTGCCAGCGCCCAGGCGGATGTTGCCGTACTTGCTGAAGCCAAGGTACAGCACGGCCAGGGAGCTGCCGAACACCAGCACCTGGACGCTGGTGCCGAAGGTACGGGTGGACAGTTCGAACAGTTTGTTGGCCATGCTTTCCGCTTGCGCGGGGTACAGAGCAAGGCCGATGACAGTGAGCAGTACAGCGATCAGGCTCACGGTAATCAGGAACACGTCAATCTTTTTATTGTTGTGGGACATCAATTGTCTCCTGGAGCGTTTGGAATGCTAAGCGCTAGGGAAGTCCATGTCAGATATAGCTTTTTTCCTCGACTGTTAACCTAAAGTTTACGCATATCTTTTGGTTAACGAAGTGTGCATTGAATGGGGGCGGACTGCAATAGGATCGTCAGACAATCTGATGGTTGGTGGCGCCTATTTCGCGGTTAAACCCGCGCCTACAGGTTGGTGTGGCCTGTGGGGCGGGTTCACCTGTGAGCGAAGCGCCGCCGGATCAGGCGCCCAGCAGCTCGGCGATGGCCTTGCCGACGTCCTGGGTGGAGCGGCTGCCGCCCATGTCGCGGGTGGTATCGCCGTTGGCGATGACCATCTCGATGGCGTTGAGGATGTCGTCGTGAGCGGCCTGGTAACGGGCGTCGTCACCGTCCTTGCCCAGGAACTCCAGCATCAGCGCACCGGACCAGATCATGGCGATCGGGTTGGCGATGTTCTTGCCGTAGATGTCCGGGGCCGAGCCATGGACCGGTTCGAACAGCGACGGGAACTTGCGCTCGGGGTTGAGGTTGGCCGACGGCGCGATGCCAATGGTGCCGGCGCAAGCAGGGCCCAAGTCCGAGAGGATGTCGCCGAACAGGTTGGAGGCCACCACCACGTCGAAACGCTCTGGCTGCAGCACGAAACGGGCGCAGAGGATGTCGATGTGCTGTTTGTCCCAGCTGATCTCTGGGTAGTTGGCTGCCATGGCGGCGGTGCGCTCGTCCCAGTACGGCATGCTCACGGCCATGCCGTTGGACTTGGTGGCGGAGGTGACGTGCTTGCGCTCGCGGGTCTGGGCCACATCGAAGGCGTACTTGAGGATGCGATCGACGCCACGGCGGGTGAACACCGACTCCTGCAGGACGAACTCGTTCTCGGTGTTTTCGAACATCCGGCCACCCAGGGAGGAGTACTCACCTTCGGTGTTCTCGCGGATCACCACGAAGTCGATGTCGCCCGGTTGCTTGTTGGCCAGCGGGCAGGGCACGCCAGGGAACAGGCGAACGGGGCGGATGTTCACGTACTGGTCGAAGTCGCGGCGGAACTTGAGCAGCGAGCCCCACAGGGAGATGTGGTCCGGGACTTTGTCTGGCCAGCCGACTGCACCGAAGTACAGGGCGTCGAAGCCCTTGAGCTGTTCGAACCAGTCGTCGGGCATCATCTTGCCGTGAGCCAGGTAGTAGTCGCAGCTGGCCCACTCGAAGAATTCGATCTCAAGGTTCAGGCCATGTTTGCGTGCGGCGGCTTCGACCACGCGGATGCCTTCGGGGAGGACTTCGTTGCCGATGCCGTCACCGGGGATGGCGGCGATTTTGAAAGTCTTGCTCATGGGGGCGCACTCGCTGTTCTGGGTAACGGATGCTGGCCATGCTATAAGGACACGAACCGGAGATAATCCGGTGATTCATCAATTCTTGGTGCACGAATCGTGAATAATCTGCCTAACCTCGATGACCTCGATATCTTCTTGCAGGTGGCGCGTCGCGCGAGCTTCGCCGCGGTGGCCGACGAGCGCGGCATGTCGGCTGCCTTTATCAGCAAACGCATCCGCCTGCTGGAGGAGAACTTGGGTGTACGCCTGCTGCACCGCACCACCCGGCGGGTGACGGTGAGTGAAGAGGGCGAGCGGGTGTACCAATGGGCGCAGCAGATCTTCGAGGCCCTGCAGCGCATGGACGATGACCTCAACGCCGGCCAGCGCGAACCGGCCGGGCAGTTGCGCATCGCCAGCAGCCTGGGGCTGGGCCGGCGCTTCGTCGCCCCGGCGCTGTCGGAGCTGGCGGCGCGTTATCCGAAGCTCGACATTCGCCTGGATGTGCATGACCGCCTGATCGACCTGATTGCCGAGGGGGTGGACCTGGACATCCGCGTCGGCAACGTCATTGCGCCGAACCTGATCGCCAAGCCCCTGGCGCGCAACCGCCGGGTGCTGTGCGCGGCACCGGGCTATCTGGCGCGGCGGGGTACGCCTCGGAGCCTGGCGGATCTGGCCAGCCATGACTGCCTGGTGATCAAGGAGCGTGACCATCCCTTCGGTGTGTGGCACCTGGAGGGGCCTGCCGGCGAGGAAAACGTGCGGGTGACCGGCCCGTTGTCCAGCAACCATGGCGAGGTGGCGCACCAGTGGTGCCTGGATGGGCGGGGCATCTTGCTGCGCTCGTGGTGGGATGTGCACGACAGCATCGCCGATGGGCGACTGGTGCAGGTGCTGGAGGACTACCAGCAGGCGGCGGATATCTGGGCGGTGTACACCACGCCCCTGGCCGGGTCGGCCAAGGTGCGGGTGGCGGTGGAGTTCTTCCGGCAGTACTTTGCCGAGCGGTATCAACTGCCTGTGTGAACCTTGATGTTCAGCGTTTTTCCGTTCGCGGGTAAACCCCCACAGGGTTGCGCGGTGTGCTCAATGACACCGCTGTGCCTGTGGACGCGGGTTTGTCCGTGAATAGACCGATACGCTCTGCGCCTGGCGCTGATCAATGCGCGCCGGCGGCCTTGCTGAGGTCGCTTTCGGCCCACTCGGTGTAGATGCAGGCATCGGCCACCGCCCAGCGGACTTTTACGGTGTCCCCTGGTTGCATCGGCATGCCGGCCGCCGAGAGCGCCTTGACGGTCATTTCGGTGCCGCCAGCGGTCACCACATGGCAGGTTTGGCTCTCGCCCAGGAACAACACCTCGCCCACCTTGGCGGTCACTTCGTTCCAGCCGGCGGGCAATGGCTCGCGGGCCGCCTGCTCGGCGCTCAGGGCCAGGGCTTTTTCCGGACGCACCATGATCAGCGCGTCCTGCCCGGCATTGAGACCCGTGGTCAGGCGGATCGCCAAGGACTGCCCTTCGAACGCGGCGGCGCCATGGCTGCTGGCCTTGACCCGCAGGAAGTTGGAGTTGCCCAGGAACGAGGCCACGAAGGCATTCGGCGGGTTCTGGTACAGGTCATAGCCAGTGCCCAGGCCCACGATCTTGCCGTGGCTGAAGATCGCGATGCGCTGGGACAGGCGCATGGCTTCTTCCTGGTCGTGGGTCACGTAGACGATGGTGATCCCCAGGCGTCGATGCAACTGGCGCAGCTCGTCCTGCAGGTCTTCGCGCAGCTTCTTGTCCAGCGCACCGAGCGGTTCGTCCATCAGCAGGATGCGCGGCTCGTACACCAGCGCGCGGGCGATGGCGACCCGTTGCTGCTGGCCGCCGGAGAGCTGGGCCGGCCGGCGATGGGCGAATTTTTCCAGTTGCACCAGCTTGAGCATGGCGTCGACCCGCTTGGCGGTCTCGGCGGCGCTCTGCTTGCGGATCGCCAAGGGGAAGGCGATGTTGTCGCGCACCGACAGGTGCGGGAACAGCGAGTAGCGCTGGAACACCATGCCGATGTCGCGCTTGTGCGGCGGCACCTTCACCAGCGACTGGCCGTCCACCAGGATCTCGCCGCTGCTGGGCGTCTCGAAGCCGGCCAGCATCGACAGGGTGGTGGACTTGCCCGAGCCGCTGGAGCCGAGGAAGGTCAGGAATTCGCCGTCCTGGATCTCCAGGTCGATGTTGTCCACTGCGGCGAAATCGCCGTAGTGCTTGTTCAGGTTGCGCAGGCTGACCAGGGTCTTGGCGGGCGCGGCATCTTTCATCACTGCACTCATTGTTGTTGTCTCCGGGCGCTCAGGCGCTGACTTCGTTGCGCCGGCGCAGGGCGGCGGCGATGACCATGACCAGGACCGACAGGCCGATCAGCAGCGTCGAGGCGACGGCGATCACGGGGGTCAGGTCCTGGCGCAGGGTGGTCCACATTTTCACGGGCAGGGTCTGCAGGGTGGGGCTGGCCATCATCACGCTGAGCACCACCTCGTCCCACGAGACCAAAAAGGCGAACAGGCCACCGGCGATCATCCCCGGGCGGATCGCCGGGAAGGTCACCTTGAAGATCGCCTGCAAGCGCGAGGCACCGCAGATCACCGCGGCATCCTCGATCGACTGGTCGAACAGCTTGAGCGAGTTGATGATCGAGATGATGGTGAAGGGCAGCGCGACGATGACGTGGCTGACCACGAAGGAGAACAGCGTGCCGGTGTAGCCGAGCTTGAGAAACAGCGCGTACACCGCCACGGCGATGATCACCAGCGGCACGATCATCGGCAGGGTGAACAGGCCATAGAGCAGCTCACGGCCGGGGAAGCGCCCGCGCACCAGGGCGAAGGCAGTGGGCAGGCCCAGCAGGACCGCGCAGACCGTGGTGAGCACGGCGACCTTGAGGCTGGCCAGCGCTGCGTCCATCCATTCAGGGTTGGAAAAGAACTGGCCGTACCACTTCAAGGTCCAGCCTGGTGGCGGGAACACCAACCACTGGGACGAGCCGAACGACAGCAGCACGATGAACAGGATTGGCAGCAGCAGGAAGGCTGCGATCACCCCGGTGGTCAGGTACAGGCCTGTGCGCAGCGGCCGGCCCATGGCATTGGGAGTCAGGAGCATGGCGGTTTACCTCGCGTTGCCGACCGGGGACTCCGGCTGCAGCTTCAGGTAGAAGTAGAAGAGCACCAGGGTGATCAGCACCAGCAACGCGGCGGCGGCACTGGCCAGGCCCCAGTTGAGGAACGACTGCACCTGCTGGACGATGAATTCAGGCAGCATCATGTTCTGCGCGCCACCGAGCAGGGCGGGGGTCACGTAGTAACCGAGCGACATGACGAACACCATCAGCGCGCCGGAGAACAGCCCCGAGCGGCACAGTGGGATGAACACCTTCCAGAAGTTGGTCCAGGGGCTCGCGCCGCAGATCGAGCCCGCCTGCAGCACCATCGGGTCGATGGCCTGCATGGTCGCCTGCAGCGGCAGCACGATGAACGGGATCATGATGTAGCTCATGCCGATCACCACGCCGGTGAGGTTGTGCACCATCTCCAGCGGCGCATCGATGATGCCCAGTGCCATCAACACCTTGTTGATCACCCCCGAGGCCTGCAGCAGCACCAGCCAGGAGTAGGTGCGCGCCAGCAGGCTGGTCCACATCGACAGCAGCACGATGTTCAGCAGCCAGCGGCCCCAGCCACGAGGCACCAGGGTGATCGCCCAGGCCAGCGGGAAGCCCAGCAGCACGCTGATCAGGGTCACCAGGCCCGCCACCGAGAAGGTGTTGAACAGCACCCGCGCATAGGCCGAGTTGGCGAACAGCTGTTCATAGTTGCCCAGCCCCGGTACGGGTTCGAGCACGCCGCGCAGCAACAGGCCGATCAGCGGGGCGAAGAAGAACAGGCCCAGAAACAGCAGGGCCGGCAGCAGGTTGCGGCTGCCACGCCAGCGCTGACTCAGAGGAGGGCGGCGCACGGCCGCCCCCGGGGCGCCGGTGCCGCTGGGGGCACCTTGGGCGTTGTGCAGGGCATTGATGGCAACTTTCATTTGACCAGCCACTCATTCCAGCGGGCCGCGATGGCTTGGCCGTTCTTCGCCCAGTAGGCGAAGTCCAAGGTCACCTGGTCCTGGGCATAGGCAGTCGGCAGGTTCGGTGCCAGCTCAGGCTTGAGCTGGGCGATGCTGTCGAGGTTGACCGGGGCGTAGGCGGTGAGGTTGGCGAAATCCGCCTGGCCCTTGGCGCTGCTGGCGTTGGCCAGGAACTTCATGGCCGCGTCCTTGTTCTTGGCGCCTTTGGGGATGACCAGGAAATCGGCCATGACCAGGTTCTGTTTCCAGCTCACGCCCACCGGGGCACCGTCCTGTTGCAGGGCGTAGACCCGGCCGTTCCAGAACTGGCCCAGGGACGCTTCACCGGAGGCCAGCAGTTGCTGGGACTGAGCGCCGCCGCCCCACCAGACGATGTCTTTCTTGATGGTGTCGAGTTTCTTGAAGGCGCGGTCCAGGTCCAGGGGGTAGAGCTTGTCGGCCGGTACGCCATCGGCCAGCAGGGCCAGCTCCAGCACGCCGGGGCTTGGCCATTTGTAGAGGGCGCGCTTGCCGGGGTAGGTCTTGGTGTCGAACAGGGCCGACCAGTCCACCGGTTTGTTGGCGCCGAGCTTGCCTTCGTTGTAGCCGAGCACGAAGGAGAAGAAGAACGAACCGACGCCATGGTCGGACACGAAGCGTGGGTCGATGCGATCGCGCTGGATGGTGGTGAAGTCCAGCGGCTCGAGCAGGCCTTCGCTGGCGGCGCGCAGGGCGAAGTCCGCTTCGACGTCGACCACGTCCCACTGCACGTTGCCGCTCTCGACCATGGCCTTGAGCTTGCCGTAGTCGGTAGGGCCGTCCTGCACGACCTTGATCTTGCTGCTTTCGCTGAAGGGTTCGGCCCATGCCTGTTTCTGGGCATCCTGGGTGGTACCGCCCCAGCTGACGAAGCTCATGCTGTCAGCGGCCAGGGTGGTTTGGCAGGCCAGGGACAGCAGACTGGCGGACAGCACTGCGGTGACTCGTTTGCTCAACAGCATGGTTAACGCCCTCATTGCTTTTGTTATTTGAGCGGGCTTCCTGTCGCCCGCCATGTATTCGGGGAGCAGCTTTCCAACGATGTCGCATGGCCGTTTTTTGAAGTGTAGGTGTGGCCAAAAATTCAAGGTCTACGGGATATCATATTATGGTATTCCAAACTTTTCGCAAGAGGTCGAGGGCGACCGGCCATCACTAAAAACGGCGGTGCCATTCAGCGAAACGCCACGCCGTCCTCCTGAGGAACGGCGTGGCGTTTTGCATGCGGTGGGTTGTAGGGGTTTACCGCGAATGCAGTGGTGAACCCACTGACGCATTCGCGGGTGAGCCCGCTCCCACAGGGTCCGCGCTACCTGTGGAGTGGGTTTACCCGCGAAGAAGACACCGCAGGGCAAGACAGTGGTGTCGGCTCAGTTGAACGCTGCGGGCTCGAACGGAATGCTCTGCACCACCTCCAGCTCGTACCCGGCCAGGCCCGCGTATTTGAGCGGCGGCCCCAGGTGGCGCAGTTTGCCGACGCCCAGGTCTTGGAGAATCTGGGCGCCTGTGCCGACTTCGGAATACACCTTCGACTGACCCCGCTGGAACGGCTTGGTCGGCTGGGTCAACTGCGGCACGCGCTCGAGCAGGGCCTGGGAGGACTCGTGGTTGGCCAGGATCACAACCACGCCGGTGCCTTCGCTGGCGACCTTCTGCAAGGCCGCCCACAAGGTCCAGTTGGCGGGGCCTGCGTATTCGGCACCGACCAGATCGCGCAAGGGGTCGATCACATGCACCCGCACCAGGGTGGGTTGCTCCCGGCGGATATCACCCATCACCATGGCCATGTGTACGCCACCGTCGATGCGGTCCTCGTAGGTCACCAGGCGGAAGGTGCCGTGCACGGTGGGCAGTTCACGTTCGCCGATGCGCTTGATGGTCTGCTCGTTGCTCAGGCGGTAGTGGATCAGGTCGGCGATGGTGCCGATCTTGATGCCGTGGCGTTCAGCGAACAGTTCAAGGTCCGGGCGGCGGGCCATGGTGCCGTCGTCGTTGAGCACCTCGACGATCACCGAGGCGGGCGTGAACCCGGCCAGACGTGCCAGGTCGCAGCCGGCTTCGGTGTGTCCGGCGCGGGTCAGCACGCCGCCTTCGCGAGCGCGCAGAGGGAAGATATGCCCCGGCTGGACAAGGTCCTCGGGGCGTGCGTCGGGCGCCATGGCCGCGGCGACGGTGCGGGCCCGGTCGGCGGCGGAGATGCCGGTGGTGACGCCCGTGGCGGCCTCGATGGAAACGGTGAACGCTGTGCTGAACACACTGCCGTTGGCCGGCACCATCTGCTCAAGGCCCAGCCGCTGACAGTGTTCGTCGGTCAGGGTCAGGCAGATCAGTCCGCGCGCCTCGCGGGCCATGAAGTTGATCACCTGGGCGTCACAGCGCTCGGCGGCGATCAGCAGGTCGCCTTCGTTTTCACGGTCCTCGTCGTCCACCAGCAGGACCATCTTGCCCTGGCGATAATCCTCGAGGAGTTCTTCGATGCTGTTGAAAGCCATGCTGCACACTCGCTGTGGTAGGGTGATTTTTATGGTATACCATCATACACAAATAACCTTTTACAGGAGAGCGATGGATGAAGGCTTACTGGATCGCCCATGTGGACGTCACCGACCCCGAGCAATACCAGCAATACACCCAGCGCGCCCCGGCAGCCTTCGCCGCATTTGGCGGGCGCCTGCTGGCCCGCGGTGGGCGCAGCGAGGCGATGGAAGGACGGCCCACTCCACAGCGTAGCGTGGTGATCGAATTCGATTCATACGAACAGGCGCTGGCGTGTTACCGCTCCGAGGCGTATCAGGAGGCGTGCCGGCATCGGCAGGGTGTGGCGAAGGCCGAGGTGATCATCGTCGAGGGCATTGCGCCCTGACGCTGCAGGGCGCAATGAACGCAGGGTTCAGGGCGTCTTGAGGTCTATGGCGAGGTCTTTGGCCGCCTTGGTGGCGAGTATGCTCATGAGCTTGCTCATTTCATCCTGGCGACCGATGCTCGCGTCGCCACCGCCCATCATTACATTGGGCACAGGGGCCCGTGCAGCGGCATCGGCCCAGGCCTTGTTGATCTGCACCAACGCATCGAGCTTGTTTTGCAAGGCACCGTCGGCCTTCAGGGACGCCTCGCGAGCATAGGCTTCGGCGTCGGCGGTGATCTTGGTCGCCTCGGCGTTGACCCGGGCCTTGTCGCGCAACAGCTCCGCCGTCTGCTTATCGATCTCGGCGCGCCGCTTTTCCCGCTCGGCGTTGATCAGCGTGAGCTGTTTTTCCGTCTCTGCCTCGGTGGTGCGTTCGATCTGCTGGCGCAGGCTCTCCTGGCGTTTGGCCTCGACATCCTTGGCGCCCCGGGCGGAGACCAATTCTTTTTCTTCTTCTTCCTTGAGCCGGTTTTGCCGAGCCACCGCCAGCTCCGCCAAGGCCTGCTGCACCCGGACCATTCGTTGCTGGTATTGGGGGTTGGGGTCGATGTGGGTGACCCGGGCGTCGACGACTTCTACACCGTAGAGGCGAAATTGCTGCTGTTTGCGTAGCTCCTGGCCGTGCTTGTCGAGTTTTTTCTCGATGATGAAGCGGGTGGCCGTGTTGTCGCCAAAACTGCCCTGGTCGGTGCCGGCCTGCAGAATGGCCGTTTGTGCCGGTAAGGCGTCGCGTTTGATGCGCACTTCCTTGCGGCTGGTCAGGTACAGGCCGTTGCGTAACTGGTTTTCGAATTCGGCACCGAAGTGGCTGCGGTTGCCGGCGTAGTAATCGTCGGCGCTCATCAACGAAGCCGTGGCCTGCAGGGTTTCCTTGACCGCAGGTAGCAGGGCGCGTTGCAGGAAGTTGTCTGGCGTTCGGTACTCCTGGGCGATCTTGAGGAAGGCCTCGCCCGATGGCAGGCGAAACTGGGTGCTGAACTCGGCCTTGGCATCGACGTTACCCAGGAACACGATGGGCAGGTTTGGCAGGACGATCGAAGGGTGCCCGCCGCGGGTGTCCTGAAGGTCCGCCTGCAGGGCCGACTGAACACCGATGGTGCGGCGCCAGACCGTGCTGCGTCCGAACCATTGGGTGGCATAGCCCACGTCCTCGACCACCTTCTCTTCGCCGAAGATCGTGCGCACATGGGTCATCTGACCTGCTTCGTTGTAGAAGAACACACTGTTGAACAGCACCGCGAGACCGCCAAGGGCGAGTAGCGGGAGGGTGATCGTGGCGACGAGCTTGCGGTTGATGCGAGGGGCGATGAACTTGACGAGTGGCAGTTTTTGCATGGGGAACTCCTTGTCCGAGGAGCGGGCATGCTGGCGATGGGTTGCATCGATCGCTATCAGGTGAATCAAGTGTCCCTGTAGGTGATATCGCAAACCCCAAAAAACAGCAGACCCGCCAGGGCGGGTCTTCTGTTTTTCAGGTCACGCTGAACGTCAAACCCCAGCGGCGAGCTTGGCGCTCATCTGCCGGCGGCGGTAGGCGCTGTCGCGCGTCGCCAGCCACCAGTACAGCGGCGAGGTGACCAGCAGGCCTACCAGCCACGACAGGTCGGCGCCGTCGATGTGGGCGGACACCGGGCCCACGTAAAGCGGGGTGTTCATGAACGGAATCTGCACGGCGATACCCACCGCGTAGGCGATCAGGGCCTGAGGGTTGTAGCGCCCGTAGATACCGCCATCGACCTTGAAGATCGACTGGATGTCGTAGTCGCCTTTGTGAATGACATAGAAGTCGATCAGGTTGATCGCTGTCCACGGCACCAGTACCACCAGCAGCACCAGCACCATGTCGACGAAGTGGCCGATGAAGTCCGCCGAGGCGAACACCGCCACCACGCAGCAGGCTGCCAGCACGACCAGCGACAGCACTGCGCGGCTCTTGGCGGTAGGAATCCAGCGGTAGGCGAAGGTCTGCACCAGGGTGATGATCGACAGCACCGCGCCATACAGGTTGAGCGCGTTGTGGCTGATCACGCTGAGCAGGAACAGCACCAGCATCAGCGGGCCGATGGCGCCGGTGGCAAGTTTGACCGCGTCCATGGTGTCCATGCCCGCCGGGATCGCCAGTACCGCCACCGCACCGAACACGAACGACAGGCTCGAACCCAGGGCCGAGCCCAGGTAGGTGGTCCAGAAGGTCGACGATACCTTCACGTCGGCCGGCAGGTAGCGCGAGTAGTCGGACACATAGGGCGCAAAGGCGATCTGCCACAGCGCCGCCAGCGACACGGTGGCCAGCCAGCCGGAGATGTTGAAGCTGCCGCGGGTCAGGAAGTCATCGCTCTGTACGTGGGTGAAGATGTAACCAAAGCCCACCACGATGCCGATGCCCAGCACCCAGGTGCCAATGCGGTT
The DNA here is from genome assembly GCF_048068075.1 of Pseudomonas sp. NY15354. NCBI lineage: Bacteria > Pseudomonadati > Pseudomonadota > Gammaproteobacteria > Pseudomonadales > Pseudomonadaceae > Pseudomonas > Pseudomonas sp. NY15354. Next base: position 7,646 of record NZ_JBLUPV010000036.1, on the reverse strand, counting down.
GAGCACATGGATGAAGCGGTAGCCGATGATGCCGATGATGCCTGAGCCCAGCGCGCCTATGACGATGCCCACCGGCACCGGGACGGTGTCGACCACGCCATGCAGCGACTTGCCGGCCAGCACGATGTTGGAGGCGAAAAAACCGATGTACATGACCCCGGCGATCACCACCACCAGCAGTGCGCCGAGCGAGCCGAACTGGGCGCGGCTCTGGATCATCTGTGGGATACCCATTTGTGGGCCCTGGGCCGAGTGCAGCGCCATCAGCACGCCGCCCACCAGGTGGCCGACCAGGATGGCGACGATGCCCCATACCAGGTTGAGGTGGAACAGTTGCACGCCCAGGGCACCGGTGACGATGGGCAGGGGCGCGATGTTGCCCCCGAACCAGAGTGTGAACAGATCCCTTACCTTTCCATGGCGGTCTTGCGGGGGCACGTATCCGATCGTGTGTTTTTCTATGAGGGGTGCCGATGTAGCTGCACGGGTCATGACGGACTCCAAGGCAGGGAGGGGGCGCGGAAATGTCCCCGGGTGCGGGCCGGCAAAGGGCGACGCGTTCTTGTAAGCCCGATCATGAGGGGTAGGAAGGGATCGATAAATTAGTAAATATGTGCCCACAAACGTTAAAAAAACTAAGGCTGACAAACGGTTAGCAAACGGCGAATGCAAGGGGTGGGGGGAACCAGGTCAATGCTCCGGCGCTGTACATTCCTACATGGGCAGTTGCCGATCCGGAAGCACTTCCTTCATGACCAAGGTGGAGCTCAGCCGCTGCACATTGGGAATGCTGGTGAGCTGTTCGTCGTATAGCTTCTGGAAGGCCGGCAGATCGCGGGCCACCACATGCAGCAGGTAGTCCGGGTCGCCGAACAGGCGCTGGGCCTCGACGATCTGCGGGATCGCCGCCACCGCCGCCTCGAAGTCCGCCACGGGCTGGCGGGTGACCTCGCGCAAGGTCACGAACACCAGTGCGGCGAAATTCAGGCCCAGTGCGCTGGGTGCCAGACGCGCGTGATAGCCCAGGATCGCGCCGGACTCCTCCAGGGCCTTGAGCCGGCGGTGGCAGGGCGAGAGGCTAAGGCCCACACGATCGGCCAGTTCGGTCACCGAGAGCCGACCATCTTTTTGCAGCTCGGCAAGAATCTTTCGATCTGTTCTGTCCATGGGGAAGAATCTTCCATAGTTTTAAGGTGTGACGGGAATATACGAAAGAAAATCCCCCGATGAAATCCGTAATCTTTTTTCACTCAACTGCGTGTGAAGGAAGATTCGAAGTGGCAATCAGTGTGTTGACGGCGTTCTGGGCTGTATCGATGTTGTTTGTGATCACCCCTGGCGCGGACTGGGCCTATGCCATCTCGGCGGGCATGCGCGGACGTTGGGTGATGCCTGCAGTGGCGGGCATGCTGTCGGGGCATTTCCTGGCGACGTTGATCGTTGCGGCGGGTGTCGGCAGCTTGATCGCCGGGCATCCACTGGCGTTGTCATTGCTGACGTTGGCGGGGTGCGCCTACCTGCTGTGGCTGGGCGGCAACCTGCTGCTGAGCCCCTCCGTACCGCAGGCCGGTGCGTCGCAGGCGCAGGAGAGTGGATCGCGCTGGGCATTGAAAGGGTTTTGCGTGAGCGGCCTGAATCCCAAGGTGTTCCTGTTGTTTGTTGCGCTGTTGCCGCAATTCACCGACCCGGCATCGAGCTGGCCGGTCTGGATGCAGATATTGCTACTGGGCCTGGTGCACCTGGCCAGTTCGCTGGTGGTGTACCTGATGGTGGGTTACGGCGCCAAGGCCGTGCTGCGCACCCGGCCGGCGGCGGCCAGGGTGGTGGGGCGGATGTCGGGGCTGGTGATGATCCTGATTGCGGTGGGGCTGATTGTCGGGCAGATGCGCTGAAGCTGCTGGCCCAATGGTGATGAAGCAGCCTGGATTCATCGCGGTTGATGGACGGCAGCCTGCCCCTAAGGTAAGCGGCCAACCAACTAGCGGATGAAATGCACCTTGCCGGTGTCGTCGTTGCCCATGTAGATGCCATAGACCCCGGCCTGGCGTTCGAGGATGTAGCGCTCGAGAATCTGCCGGATGGCGGGGTAGTAGATTTCGTCCCAGGGGATCTCGTCGGGCTCGAAGAAGCGGTAGGCGAGGGTCTCGGGGCCATACTGGCCGGTTTCTTCCGTGGCGATGGCACGGAAGATGATGTAGACCTCGCTGATCTTCGGCACGCTGAAGATCGAATAGGGCGAGACGATCTCGCCGCGCACGCCGCTTTCTTCCCAGACCTCGCGCAGGGCCGCCTGCTCGGTAGTCTCGCCAGCCTCCATGAAGCCCGCCGGCAAGGTCCAGGTGCCGGGACGCGGCGGGATGGCGCGCTGGCACAACAGGTACTTGCCGTCGCGCTCGATGATGCAGCCGGCGATGATCTTGGGGTTGATGTAGTGGACGTAGCCGCACCCGGTGCAGTGCAGGCGTTCATGGGTATCGCCGGTGGGCACGCCCCGGGCGAGCGCTGTAGTGCAGTGCGGGCAGTAGCGCGGGGCGGCGGGCATGATCAGCGGCCTATGCGAGGGTCTTTGAGGGCCAGGGGTTCGACGATGTCACGGACCTTGGCGTTGTCGTCCTGCTTCTGGCGCAGGTACTCCAGAGCCACCTTGGCGGCGGCGCGCACATGGTCGACCGAGGCCTGGTGGGCGAGCTGGGGATTGCCGCTCTTGATCGCCTCGACGATCTTTTCCATCTCCTGGTTGCTGGCGCCGCGGCGGTTTTGCTGGGATACCGAGGTGGCGCGCAGGTAGCTGATGCGCGCCTGCAGCTGGCGCAGCTGTTGGGCGGCGACCTGGTTGCCGGATCCTTCCAGGAGCACGTCATAGAAGCCTTGTACCGATTCGAGCACCTGTTGCAGCTCGCCTTCTTCGAGGGCTTCGCGGTTGACCTCCAGGGCGCGTTCCAGGGCGCGGATGTCCTTGGCCTTGGCGTTGAGGGTGAACAGCTGGACGATCAAGCCTTCGAGCACGCAGCGCAGCTCGTAGATGTCGCGCGCGTCCTCCAGGGTGATGATCGCCACCCGTGGGCCCTTGGCGTCGGCGAACTCCACCAGGCCTTCGGACTCCAGGTGGCGCAGGGCTTCACGCACCGAGGTACGGCTGACGCCGAGGCGGTCGCAGAGGTCGCGCTCGACCAGGCGATCGCCGGGCAGCAGGTGGAAGTTCATGATCGCCCCGCGCAGTTTGTCGAGCACGATTTCGCGCAGGGTAACGGGGTTGCGGTTGACCTTGAAGCTGTCGTCGAGGGGCTGGCGTTTCATCGAGTGCGCTCTGAATGAGGCTGTCTGGCCACAACCGGGGAGCACCACGAACCTGGGGCGCTCTCCTTGCGTGGTTCGAACAGCCCGCTGTTAACGGGTTGACTCCGCATCGGCCTCGGCGAACGCTTCGCGGGCCAGGCGGAAGCTGTCCACCGCCGCGGGCACGCCGCAATAAATGCCGACCTGGAGCAGGATCTCGCGTATCTGTTCACGGCTCAGGCCATTTCGCAAGGCGCCGCGAATGTGCAGCTTGAGCTCGTGGGGCCGGTTGAGCGCGGAAATCATGGCCAAGTTTATCATGCTGCGCTCTTTGAGCGACAAGCCGTCGCGGCCCCAGACATGGCCCCAGCAGTACTCGGTGACCAGCTCTTGCAAGGGCTTGGTGAAGTCGTCGGCGTTCTGGATCGAGCGATTGACGTAATCCTCGCCCAGCACCTGGGTGCGGATCTGCAGGCCTTTTTCGTACTTTTCATTGCTCATGTGCCGTACTCCGGGTCAAAACAGGGTCATCGGTGTTGGCTTCTTCGCGGGTGAACCCGCTCCCACAGGGATCGCACGGATGCTGAAGCCTGTGCAGTACTTGTGTGCGGGTTTACCCGCGAAGAGGCCAACGCGGATCATCAGCCCAGCGGGGGCAGGGCGCCGAGCTTGCCCTTGTGGTAGACCATCGGCGTGACCGGCTCGGCCGGCAGTACCAGGTTCTTCACCTGGCCGACGATGATCGCGTGGTCACCGCCGTCGTACTCGCGCCACAGTTCGCACTCGATGATCGCCGTGGCCTGGGCCAGCAAGGGGTTACCCAGCTCGCTCAGGTGCCAGTCGATGCCTTTGGCCTTGTCCTTGCCTTTACCGGCGAAGGCGTAGGCCTCGGCGGTCTGGTCGGCGGACAGCAAATGGATGGCGAACTGCTTGCTGTCACGCAGGATCGGGTAGGTGTCAGAGGCGTAGTTGGGGCAGAACAGCACCAGCGCCGGGTCGATCGACAGCGCGCTGAAGGCGCTGGCGGTGATGCCGACGATGCCCCCCTCGGCGTCCAGGGTGGTGACCACCGTGACGCCGGAGGGGAAGGAGCCCATCACGTCTTTGTAGATGCCAGGTTCGATCATCTTGGTGCTCCCTCGTTAACGCATCACGAACGGGTCGGGCATGGGCGCGGTGGAGAGGTTGATCCACACCGTCTTCAGCTCGGTATAGGCGAGCACCGAGTCGATGCCACTCTCACGGCCGTAGCCGCTGTTCTTGAAGCCGCCGATCGGCGCCATGGCCGAGACCGCGCGGTAGGTGTTGACCCAGATGATCCCCGAGCGCACGTCACGGGCCAGGCGATGGGCGCGGCCCAGGTCGCGGGTCCAGATACCGGCGGCGAGGCCGAACTGCGAGTCGTTGGCGATCGCCAGGGCTTCTTCTTCAGTTTTGAAGCGGATCACCGCCGCGACCGGGCCGAAGACTTCTTCCTGCATGATCTTCATCGAGTTGCTATCGCACTCGAACAGGGTCGGCTCGTAGAACCAGCCGTCACCCTCGACCTGCGCGCGCTTGCCGCCCAGGTGCAGCTTGGCGCCCTCGGCTTTGGCGGCGGCGACCAGGCCTTCGACCACGGCCAGTTGCTGAGCGGTGGCCATGGGGCCCATTTCGCTGGCGTCGTCCTGCGGGTTGCCGATGCGGATGCGCTTGGCGCGCTCGACCAGGCGCGAGACGAACTCATCGAAGATCTCGTCCTGTACCAGCAGGCGGGAGCCTGCCACGCAGCTCTGGCCGGAGGCGGCATAGATGCCGGCCACGGCGCCATTGATGGCGCTGTCCAGGTCGGCATCGGCGAAGATGATGTTCGGCGATTTGCCGCCCAGTTCCAGAGAGAGCTTGGCGAAGTTCTCGGCGCTGCTGCGCACCACATGGCGCGCTGTGGCGGCGCCGCCGGTGAAGGCGATCTTGCGCACCAGCGGGTGACGGGTGAGCGCTGCGCCGGTGCTCGGGCCGAAGCCGGTCACCACGTTGACCACGCCTGCCGGGAAGCCAGCCTCATGGGCCAAGCGGGCCAGTTCCAGGATGGTCGCCGAAGCATGTTCGGAAGGCTTGAGCACGATGGTGTTGCCGGCCGCCAAGGCGGGAGCGAGCTTGATGGCGGTCAGGTACAGCGGGCTGTTCCAGGGAATGATCCCGGCCACCACGCCGATCGGCTCGTGCACGGTGTAGGCGAACAGGTCGGGCTTGTCCAGGGGCAGGGTGCCGCCTTCGAGCTTGTCCGCAAGCCCTGCGGTGTAATGGAAGAACTCCGGCAGGTAACCGACCTGGCCGCGGGTCTCGCGGATCAGCTTGCCGTTGTCGCGGCTTTCCAGCTGGGCCAGGTGCTCTTTGTTCTCGGCGATCAGATCGCCCAGCCGGCGCAGCAGCTTGCCTCGCGCGGTGGCGGTCAGGCCACGCCAGGCCTTGCTGTCGAAGGCGCGTTGGGCGGCCTGCACGGCCAGCTCCACATCGGCTTCATCAGCGTCTGGCAATTGCGCCCAGGCCTTGGCGGTGGCCGGGTCGAGGCTGTCGAAGGTCTTGCCGCTCTGTGCATCGCACCATTGGCCGTCGATGCACATCTGGAAACGTACGAGGGTCATGCAACAATCCCCTTGGCGGATTCGGTGAGGGTGCGGGCGTGCGCCAGGAAGTCCAGCAGCATCTTGTTGACTTCGCGTGGCGCCTCGACCGGCATCATGTGGCGTTGCTCGGCCAGCACCACACTGCGCGCGCCTGGGATGCGCGCCGCCAGCTGGCGGGTCATCTCAGGGGTCGAGCCCAGGTCGTGCTCGCCGGTGGCGATCAGGGTCGGTACCTGGATGCTGCCCAGGTCATCGGCGCGGTACATGTCCTGGGTGGCGAACAATTTATAGGTGGTCAGATAACCCTGCGGGTCGTTGCCGGCCAGGGTCTGACGAATGGCCGCGACCTGGGCCGGGTTGGCGGCCTGGTATTCGCGGCTGAACCAGCGTGCCAGCGCCGCTTCGGCATTGGCGTCCGGGCCGTGCTCGGCAGCCTGGGCGGCACGGGCGATGACGCCGGCGCTCTGCTCGGGGCTGCGGTTGAACACGCTGTTGAGCACCACCAGCGCCGCCAGGCGCCGAGGGTAGTGCAGGGCGAAGGCACGGGCGACCAGGCCGCCCATGGAGAAGCCGATGACCGTGGCCTGCGGGATCTGCAGGTGGTCGAGCAACTCGGCCAGCTGCGCGGCGTAGCCGGCAAGGTCGGTGTCGGCGTCAGGGCGCGGGCTTTGGCCATGGCCGAGCATGTCGTAGGCGATGACGCGGTAGTCGCTGGCCAGGCCCACGAACTGTCCGCCCCACATTTCCTTGTTCAGACCCACGCCGTGGATCAGCACCACGGGTTGGCCCTGGCCGAGGCTCAGGTAGCTGGTCCCGGCGGGTGTACGTTCAGCAACAGGCTGAATCATGGAGGGCGCTCCTTGAAGGTCGGGCGTGGCGGCAGTGCTTGCACGCAACGCCCCGGCCCGTCTGGTTGTTGTTATTGAGCGTTGGCTTTTTCGGCGGCCAGTTCTTCCAGGTCGATGTAGCGGTTGCCGATGCGCGGGTGCAGACGGCCGCCGTCGGCGGCGCCCAGGACCACGACGATCTCGTCGGCGCGCGGGGCGTCTTCGATCTGCATTTCCAGGGTGATGTAGTGCGAGCGCAGGCCTTCGTCGTCCTTCTGCATCATCGGGATCTGGATCGAGGTGCCTGGGCCGCCACGCTTGTTGGTGAAGCTCAGGTAGCTCTTGGCCTGCACGGCTTCGCGGTAGTGGTTGCCAAAGCGCAGGGTGTGGATGACGGCGGAGGCGTGCTCGATCTCACCGTCGGCACCGACCACGGCGGCCTTGCCATAGGCCTCGATCTTGTCGGCGCCGCCGATCGCTGCGCACAGGCGCTCGACCATCAGGGCACCCAGCTCGGAGCAGTTGGCGCGGATCTCGGGCTTGAGGTCTTCGACAAAACCGCGACCGGCCCACGGGTTCTTGATCACCACGGCCAGGCCGACCATGGTTACCGGCTTGTCGGTAGCCTTGCCGCCTTCGATGCGGGTCTCTTCGGAGTAGGTGACGATCTTGCGGATTTCGAAACTCATGGGTGGCTCCTGTTGAGGGTTATCAGCTCTTGTTGTCTGATGGTATACCATAATATCTGTTGTGCAAGAGATTGCCTGAAATTTATGTGGCCGGCGGATGAAAGGCGCATACCCCTGTCGGCGCACGGCAGAGGCTTTAAAAAAAAGGTTCTTCACGGATTGCCGGGAAAGTCATTCTTGATCTTCATGAAGAAGAATTCGCTGTCCCGGTAGCCGTAAGCCATCCGTTTGATGACCTTGATCCGATT
>NZ_JBLUPV010000035.1:0-54088 GCF_048068075.1 Pseudomonas sp. NY15354 | reverse complement strand
TCCGGTGCCCAACTGAGGTAGATCAGCACTTAGATCTGCTGAATTGACAGGGTGCCCCAGCTTCTTTCGCTACTCGACGTACTTACTTGCGTTTTCACACAGCCTGGGTCGGAAGCAGCCGGTCGCGTCTGGCCGCTATCGACCCATTGCGGACGCAGAGCGGTAGCGGATTTCGTAAATGCGACACGCACTCTGTGGGTTTACCCGCGAAGCAGGCGCTGCGGTGGACGGCACCGGCTTTGCCGGTGTTCGCGGGTGAACCCGCTCCCACAAAGATCACCTCTTACACGACTGGCAGCGATGGGTCGAGAGCGGCCACTCGTGATTGGCAGCTTTCGCCCCAAAGCAGACGCTAAATCTTGCTGCTTTGTAGCAGCCTATCGCCGGCAAGCGCGTCTCAAGGTTTACAATCGAATGCCGTATTCAGGAAAAGCCGATGCTATACACCATCGCCCCAGAGGAGTGCCAGAGCTTTGTACGAAAGCTCGCATTGATCCGGTTTACATGAAATTAATTGCTGTCAGCCGTCAGCGAAGGCTGCTCAAGTGCGTTGGGCATGTACATGCAGCTCTTCATTTCACGAAGGGCCGTCAGGCGGTCGACCTGGCCGAGGTTGGAGGAAATACTGGTGACGAGGGCAGCTTGTCCTAGCCCTGGGGACATCAACATTCCCCCGCCCAGTTTCAGAAAATACGTCTGCCCGTTTTTAACTTCCATACTGCCTTCGACATTCAGCGGGTACAGATCCAACGCCCAGCGTGTGGCGATCGAGTGCTTACCTTCCGTGAGGTAGAAGTAGGTGAAGGAAGTGTTCTTCACCTCGCTGATGTCTGTACCGTCGATGACCAGTGTTGGACTGCGCCAGAAGGGTGCAACCCCGGAGCGGTAGAGATAGACCAGTGCGGCGTCATTTCTCGAAGTGGCTACCTCCGAAAATTCTACGCCTTTGTGCAAGGTGGTACATGCGCTCAGAAATAACGAAAGGGTGACAAAAATGGCAATGGGCAAGCGCGGCATGGGTCGTCCTTAACATGTAGTCGCGTGGCGTTTTGCCATCAATTTACCACCTTGCAGTAAAACGCACCAAATCCCTGTGCAACTGGGACACTTCCTGTCCAGTACAACTACCCCTACACCTCCAAAAACGCCGCCTCCAACAACTGTTTCGTATACGCATGCTGCGGCGCACGGAAGATCGCTTGGGCATCCCCCTGTTCCACCACATGCCCATGCTTGATCACCATCAACTGGTGACTCAACGCCTTCACCACCGCCAGGTCATGGCTGATGAACAGGTATGTGAGGTTGTACTTGTGCTGCAAATTCCTCAGCAACTCCACTACCTGCCGTTGCACCGTGCGGTCCAGCGCGGAGGTGGGTTCATCCAGCAGAATCAGGGCGGGCTTCAACACCAGTGCGCGGGCGATGGCGATGCGTTGGCGCTGGCCGCCGGAGAATTCGTGGGGGTAGCGGTGGCGGGTGCGGGGGTCCAGGCCGACTTCTTCCAGGGCGGCGATGATCGCGGCTTCCTGTTCGGCAGGGGTACCGATGCGGTGAATGCGTAAGCCTTCGCCGACGATGTCCGCCACGCACATGCGCGGGCTGAGGCTGCCGAAGGGGTCTTGGAACACGACCTGCATTTCTCGCCGCAGGGGGCGGACGTCTTTTTGGCTGAGGCCTTCGAGGTTCTGGCCGTGGAAGCGGATGCCGCCGCGGCTGGCGATCAACCTCAAGATGGCCAGGCCCAGGGTGGATTTGCCGGAGCCGCTTTCACCCACGATGCCGAGGGTCTGGCCCTGGGGCAGGCTGAAGTCGATGCCGTCCACGGCTTTGACGTGGTCGACCGTGCGGCGCAGCAGGCCTTTCTTGATGGGGAACCACACGCGCAGGTCTTCGACTTCCAGCAGAGGGTCGCCCACGGGGTTGTGGGCAGGGGCGCCGCTGGGTTCGGCGTTGATCAGCATTTTCGTGTAGTGATGCTGCGGCGCGTGGAAGAGCGTGGCGCAGTCGGCCTGCTCGACGATCTGGCCACACTGCATCACGCACACCCGATGGGCGATGCGGCGCACGAGGTTCAGGTCGTGGCTGATCAGCAGCAGGGCCATGCCCAGGCGGGCTTGCAGCTCTTTGAGCAGGTCGAGGATCTTCAACTGCACGGTGACATCGAGCGCGGTGGTGGGCTCGTCGGCAATCAGCAACTCGGGCTCGTTGGCCAGGGCCATGGCGATCATCACGCGCTGGCGCTGGCCGCCGGACAACTCGTGGGGCAGGGCCTTGAGGCGTTTGTGCGGGTCGGGGATGCCGACCATCTCCAGCAGCTCCAGGGTACGAGCGGTGGCCTGCTTACCGGTGAGGCCTTTGTGCAGCAGGAGAATTTCGTTGATCTGTTTTTCGATGGTGTGCAGCGGGTTCAGCGAGGTCATCGGCTCCTGGAAGATCATCGCGATGCGATCCCCGCGGATGCGGCGCATGGGCTTTTCGCCGAGCTGGAGCAGGTCCTGGTCGTTATAGCGGATGCTGCCGCTGGGGTGGCGGGCCAGGGGGTAGGGCAGCAGGCGCAGGATGGAGTGCGCGGTGACGGACTTGCCCGAGCCGCTTTCGCCGACCAGGGCCAGGGTCTCGCCCTTGCGGATGTCGAAGCTGATGCCGTCGACCACGCGATGCACGTTGTCGCCGGTGACGAATTCCACCGAAAGGTCGCGCACTTCGATCAGGTTGTGTTCGCTCATGTCATTTCCTCGGGTCGAAGGCATCGCGGGCGGATTCGCCGATGAACACCAGAAGGCTCAGCATGATCGCCAGCACGGCGAAGGCGCTGATGCCGAGCCACGGCGCCTGCAGGTTGGACTTGCCCTGGGCCACCAGTTCGCCGAGCGATGGCGCGCCCGGTGGCAGGCCGAAGCCGAGGAAGTCCAGGGCGGTGAGGGTGCCGATGGCGCCGGTGAGGATGAACGGCATGAAGGTCATGGTGGAGATCATGGCGTTGGGCAGGATGTGCCGGAACATGATCGGTCCGTCGCGCATCCCCAGGGCACGAGCGGCGCGCACGTACTCAAGGTTACGCCCGCGCAGGAACTCGGCGCGCACCACGTCCACCAGGCTCATCCACGAGAACAGCAACATAATGCCCAGCAGCCACCAGAAGTTGGGCTGCACGAAGCTGGCGAGGATGATCAACAGGTACAGCACCGGCAGGCCCGACCAGATCTCCAGGAAGCGCTGACCGGCCAGGTCCACCCATCCGCCGTAGAAACCCTGCAGGGCGCCGGCGATGACGCCGACGATGGAGCTGAGCACGGTCAGGGTCAGGGCGAACAGCACCGAGACCCGGAAGCCGTAGATGACCCGGGCCATCACGTCGCGGCCCTGGTCGTCGGTACCCAGCCAGTTGTCCGCCGAGGGCGGTGCCGGGGCCGGAACCTTGAGGTCGTAGTTGATGCTCTGGTAGCTGAACGGGATCGGCGCCCACAGCACCCAGCTGTCCTTGGCCGCGAGCAGTTCGCGGATGTAGGGGCTTTTGTAGTTGGCTTCCAGGGGGAATTCGCCGCCGAAGGTGGTCTCCGGGTAGCGCTTGAAGGCGGGGAAGTACCACTGGCCTTCGTAGCGCACGGCAATGGGTTTGTCGTTGGCGATCAGCTCGGCGCCCAGGCTCAGCCCGAACAGCACGATGAAAATCCACAGCGACCACCAGCCGCGGCGGTTGGCCTTGAAGCGCTCGAAGCGCCGGCGATTGAGGGGGGAGAGTGCCATGTCAATGCTCCCGGCTGGCGAAGTCGATGCGGGGGTCGACCAGGGTGTAGGTCAGGTCGCCGATCAGTTTCACCACCAGCCCCAGCAGGGTGAAGATGAACAGGGTGCCGAAGACCACCGGGTAGTCACGGTTGATCGCCGCCTCGAAGCTCATCAGCCCCAGGCCGTCGAGGGAGAAGATCACCTCGATGAGCAGGGAGCCTGTGAAGAAGATGCCAATGAACGCCGAGGGGAAGCCGGCGATCACCAGCAGCATGGCGTTGCGGAACACATGCCCGTACAGCACCCGCGAGCGGCTCAGGCCCTTGGCCTTGGCGGTGACCACGTATTGCTTGTTGATCTCGTCCAGGAAGCTGTTCTTGGTCAGCAGGGTCATGGTGGCGAAGTTGCCGATGACCAGCGCGGTGATCGGCAGCACCAGGTGCCAGAAGTAGTCGAGGATCTTGCCGCTGGTGGAGAGCTCGTCGAAGTTGTTGGAAGTCAGCCCGCGCAGCGGGAACCAGTCGAAGTAGCTGCCGCCGGCGAACAGCACGATCAGCAGGATGGCGAACAGGAACGCGGGGATGGCGTAGCCGACGATGATCGCCGAGCTGGTCCAGACATCGAAGTGGCTGCCATGGCGCACGGCCTTGGCGATCCCCAGCGGGATCGACACCAGGTACATGATCAGCGTGCTCCATAGCCCCAGGGAGATGGATACGGGCATCTTCTCGGCGATCAGGTCGATGACCTTGGCGTCGCGGAAGAAGCTCTCGCCAAAATCCAGCCGGGCGTAGTTCTTGATCATGATCCACAGGCGCTCGGGCGCCGACTTGTCGAAGCCGTACATGCGCTCGATCTCGGCGATCAGGGCTGGGTCCAGGCCCTGGGCGCCGCGGTAGTTGGAGCCGGCCACCGAGACTTCGGCACCGCCGCCGGCGATGCGGCTGGTGGCGCCTTCGAAGCCTTCGAGCTTGGCGATCATCTGTTCCACCGGGCCGCCGGGGGCGGCCTGGACGATGATGAAGTTGATGATCAGGATGCCGAACAGGGTCGGGATGATCAGCAACAGGCGACGCAGGATGTAGGCCAGCATGTCAGTTCGCCTCTTGCGCGGCTGCCGCTTCTTCGGCCTGGGCCTCGGCCGGCTTCACGCCGGGTTTGATCCACCAGGTGTTGATGCCGATGTCGTACTTGGGGGACACCTCGGGGTGGCCGATGTTGTTCCAGTAGGCCACGCGCCAGGTCTTGATGTGCCAGTTGGGGATCACGTAGTAGCCCCACAGCAGCACTCGGTCCAGGGCGCGGGTGTGGGCGATCAGGCTCTGGCGCGAGTCGGCGTTGATCAATTGCTCGACCAGTTGGTCGATGGCCGGGTCGCGCAGGCCGATGAAATTACGGCTGCCAGGGTTGTCGGCGGCGGCGGTGGTCCAGAACTCGCGCTGCTCGTTGCCTGGCGAGCTCGACTGCGGGTAGCCACCGACGATCATGTCGAAGTCGCGCGAGCGCAGGCGGTTGATGTACTGGGAGACGTCGACACGGCGGATGTTCAGCTCGATGCCGAGGTCGGCGAGGTTGCGCTTGAAGGGCAGCAGGATGCGCTCGAACTCGGTCTGGGCCAGCAGAAACTCTAGCGACACCGGTTTGCCCTGGGCATCGACCATCTTGTCGTCGACGATCTTCCAGCCGGCGTCCTGGAGCAGTTTGTAAGCCTTGCGTTGCTGGTCGCGGATCATGCCGCTGCCATCGCTGACCGGGTTGCGGAAGGGTTGGCTGAACACCTGCTCGGGGATCTTGCCGCGCAGGGGTTCGAGGATTTTCAGCTCATCGGGCCCCGGCAGGCCGCTGGCGGCCATCTCGGAGTTCTCGAAGTAGCTGCCGGTGCGGGTGTAGGCGCCATTGAACAGCTGCTTGTTGGTCCACTCGTAGTCCAGCAGCAGGCTCAGCGCCTCACGCACCCGTACGTCCTGGAACACCGGGCGGCGCAGGTTGAAGATGAAACCCTGCATGCCGGTGGGGTTGCCGTTGGCCAACTGCTCACGGATCAGCCGGCCTTCGCGCACCGCCGGGATGTCGTAGGCGGTGGCCCAGTTTTTCGCGCTGGTCTCCAGCCAATAGTCGAACTGCCCGGCCTTGAGTGCCTCGAGGGCGACGGTGTTGTCGCGATAGGCGTCGTAGGTCATGGCGTCGAAGTTGTAGAAACCGCGGTTGATCGGCAGGTCCTTGGCCCAGTAGTCCTTGACCCGCTCATAGCGGATCGAGCGCCCGGCCTTGACCTCGGCGACCTTGTACGGGCCGCTGCCCAGCGGGATCTCCAGGTTGCCACGGTCGAAGTCACGGCCCTCCCACCAGTGTTTGGGCAGCACCGGCAACTGGCCGAGGATCAGCGGCAGCTCGCGGTTGTTCTTATGCTTGAACTTGAACAGCACTCGCAGCGGGTCTTCGGCGACCACCTCGGCAACGTCGGCGTAGTAGCCGCGATACAGCGGCGCGCCCTTGCTCATCAGCGTGTTGAAGGTGAACACCACGTCGTCGGCGCGCATCGGGTGGCCGTCGTGGAAGCGCGCTTCGGGGCGCAGGTAGAAACGCACCCAGCCGTTGTCGGGCGCCTTTTCTATCTTCTCGGCCACCAGACCGTACTCGGTGAAGGGCTCGTCCAGACTCTGGCGCATCAGGGTGTCATAGATCAGGCCGACATCATCGGCCGGTACACCTTTGTTGATGAACGGGTTGAGGCTGTCGAAGCCGCCGAAGCTGGACTGGCGGAAGGTGCCGCCCTTGGGCGCATCGGGGTTGACGTAGGCGAAGTGCTTGAAGTCCGCCGGGTACTTGGGCGGCTCATCGTACAGGGTCAGGGCGTGTTGCGGCGCGGCCATCGCGGGGAGGCTCAGGCAGGCCAGCAACAGGCTGCCGGCCAGCAGGCGCAAGGGGGGCGTTGGCATCATTGGGCTTTCTCCGAAGTCTTGAGCCACCAGCTGTTCAGGCCCAGGGTGTAGGGCGGTGTGGTGACGAAGGCGAACCGGTTGCGGTAGGCCAAGCGGTGATTGTCGAGATACCAGTTGGGAATCATGTAGTACTGCCACGACAGCACCCGGTCCAGGGCGCGGGCGGCGGCGACCTGGTCGGCGCGGGTGCGGGCGGCGAGCAGGGTGTCGAGCAGGTGGTCGACCACCGGGTCCTTCACTCCAGCGTAGTTCTTGCTGCCTTTGACCGAGGCTTGGCTCGAATGGAAATACAGCCATTGCTCCAGGCCCGGGCTCAGGGTCTGGTTGAGGGTCATGAGAATCATGTCGAAGTCGAACTGGTCCAGGCGCTGCTTGTACTGGGCGCGATCGACCGTGCGCAGGTGCGCGTCGATACCCATGCTGGCGAGGTTCTCCACGTAGGGCTGGAGGATGCGTTCGAGGTTCGGGTTGACCAGCAACAGCTCTATGCGGAACTGCTGGCCCTTGGCGTTGACCAGGCGCTGGCCGTCGAGCTTCCAGCCGGCCTGGGCGAACAGGGCCAGGGCCTGGCGCAGGGTCTGGCGGCTGATGCCGCGTCCGTCGGTGTGGCTGACCGTGTAGGGCTCGGTGAACAGCTTGGGTGGCAGTTCGTCACGGAACGGCGCCAGCAGCAGCCACTCCTTGCCCTTGGGCAGGCCGGTGGCGGCGAACTCGCTGTTGGGGTAGTAGCTGGTCGAGCGGCGGTAGGCACTGCTGAACAGGGCACGGTTGGTCCACTCGAAGTCGAGCATCAGCCCCAGGGCCTGGCGCACTCGGGCGTCGCTGAAGTTGGCCCGGCGGCTGTTCATGAACAGGCCCTGGGTTTGCGTCGGGATGCGGTGCGGGATCTGCGCCTTGATCACCTGGCCGCGACGCACGGCAGGGAAGGTGTAGCCGTTGGCCCAGTTCTTGGCCTGATGCTCGATATAGATGTCGAATTCGCCGGCCTTGAAGGCTTCGAAGGCGACCGTGGCATCGCGATAGAACTCGTACTCGACGCGGTCGAAGTTGTACTTGCCGCGATTGACGGCGAGGTGCTTGCCCCAGTAGTTCTTCACCCGCTCGAACACCAGGCGTCGGCCGGGCTGGACTTCGGTGATGCGATAGGGGCCGCTGCCCAGGGGCGGCTCGAAGGTGGTGGCCTTGAAGTCGCGGTCTTTCCAGTAGTGCTTGGGCAGCACCGGCATCTCGCCCAGGCGCAGGATCAAAAGCGGATTGCCGGCGCGCTTGAAGACGAAGCGGATACGCAGTGGGCCGAGGATGTCCACGCGCTGCACTTCCTGCAGGTTGGTCCGGTAGATCGGATGGCCTTCCTTGAGCAGGGTGCGGTAGGAGAACGCTACGTCCGCCGAGGTGATGGGGCGGCCATCGTGGAAACGTGCCTCGGGGCGCAGGTTGAACACCACCCAACTGCGGTCCTCGCTGTACTCCACCGAGCGGGCGATCAGGCCATAGCTGGAGGTGGGCTCGTCACCGGAAGGGTCGTACTGGCCGGTGCCGACCATCAGCGGCTCGTTCAGCTCATTGACCCCGTACTGCAGGAAGTTCGGCGTGGTGACCGGGCTCGAGCCTTTGAAGGTGTAGGGGTTGAGCGTATCGAAGGTACCGAACGCCATGGCCCGCAAGGTGCCGCCCTTGGGGGCTTGCGGGTTGGCCCAGTCGAAATGGGTGAAGGTGGCCGGGTACTTGAGGGTGCCGAACTGCGCATAACCGTGGCTTTCGCTCACCGTTGCGGCAGCGGGAAGGCTCATGGCGAGGCTGAGTGAAAGCAACAGGAGGGGACGTATCAAGTCGGTGATCCGATCCAGGCAGCGTGGGGCGTTGGTCGGGCTACAGTAACAGCTTGTCTGGGATGGAAAAAGGGTGTCTGGCGCGGGTCTGGGCGGGGGGCTTTGTGACTGGATTTGTCTCTAGGGCTGCTGTGCAGCCCATCGCAGGCTAACGCCAGCGCCTACAAGGACTGCATCATTCTGCAGGCGCTGGCGATAGCCTGCGATGGGGCACGTAGCGGCCCCGAGGCGATGGGGTCAGTGCGACAAGTAGACGGTCAAGGTCTGCCCAGGCTTGAGGGCGTGGCCGCTACGAGGGTTCCAGCGCTTGAGGTGCTTCATCTCGACGTTGAAGCGCTTGGCCACCGCGTACAGGGAGTCGCCCTTGCGGACCTTGTACTGGGTGGAGCGCTGCTTGGAGGCTGCGACGCGGTTGGCAGCGCCGCTCGAGGCATTGCCGCCGCGCAGGGCGAGCACTTGGCCGGCTTTAAGGTGATTGCCGGAGAGGCGGTTCCAGCGCCGCAGGTCGCTCACCGACACGCGGTGCGCCTTGGCAATGGCGCCCAGGTTGTCGCCACGCTTGACCCGGTAGCTGCGGGTCGCCGCAGGGGCCTTGGCCTCCGCCAGGGCAGCCTGGAACACGGCCTTGTTCGGCTGCAGGCTGACCAGCTCCTCAGGCTTGAGGTTGGACAGGCTGTCGGTCAGCAATTGGGCCTTGGCGGTGGGCACCAGCAGTTGCTTGGGGCCGTCCACGGTCATGCGCTTCTTGAAGGCTGGGTTGAGCTGGATCAGCTCATCCTCGTCGATGTCGGCGAACGCCGCGACCCGTGACAGGTCAAGGCGGTCGTTGATGGCGACGGCTTCGAAATAGGGCTCGTTGGCGATGGGGCTGAGGCTGACACCGTAGGCTTGCGGGGTCATGACCACCTGCGACAGGGCCAGCAGTTTGGGCACGTAGTCGCGGGTTTCCTGGGGCAGCGGCAGGTTCCAGTAGTCGGTGGGCAGGCCCAGGCGCTCGTTGCGCTCGATGGCCCGGCTCACGGTGCCTTCTCCGGCGTTGTAGGCCGCCAGGGCCAGCAGCCAGTCACCGTTGAACATGTCGTGCAGGCGGCCCAGGTAATCGAGCGCGGCATTGGTCGACGCGGTGATGTCGCGGCGGCCATCGTAGAAATTGGTTTGACGCAGGTTGAAGTGGCGTCCGGTCGATGGGATGAACTGCCACAGGCCGACCGCATGGGCGCGGGAGTAGGCCATCGGGTTGTAGGCGCTTTCGATCGCCGGCAGCAGGGCCAGCTCCAGCGGCATGTCGCGCTCTTCGAGGCGCTCGACGATGTAGTGCAGGTAGAGGCTGCCACGCTCGCCGGCGTTCTCCAGGAACGACGGATTGCTGGCGAACCACAGGCGTTGCTGTTCGATGCGCGGATTGACGTCGATGTTGTCCTGCAAGGCGAAGCCCTGGCGCATGCGCTCCCAGACATCCTGGGGCGTTTGCTCGGCTTTCTTGACCATCAGCGGGGCAGGCTTGTGCTTGACGCGCGCCTGGTAGCTTGCGCGAACGCTGTCGGATTCGTCGAGCTGACGGGTGCTCTGGCAGCCCACCAAAGTGGCGGCCAGAGCCAGCGCGCTGATTTGGGCCAGACGCGTCAGGGCGACGGAATGAGAGGTTCTGCGGCTACGGGAAGACATCGGCTGGGACAGGTTTCCGGGCGAAAAATTTCGGCGATTCTAGAAACCGGTCCCCCCCGGGTCAACCGTTGACAACAAGCTGCGATATATCTTGAGGTTATCAGAAGGTGTCTTTCCAAGACCTCAAGGCAGCAAAAACAGAGGCTTGGCTTGCATTGGAATGCCCCTTCCATTCGTCTGCTTTTTGTTTAACTGATGTTTCAGCGGTACGAAGAAACGGGTTGGTCAGAAGCTCCAGACCGATGGTCGAGGGCAAGCTGATGCGATTTTCACTCCGCATCTGGGTAACGTCGGCGAATCGTTGGGTAACGTGGGGGTTTGCTGGCTCCACGGCCTTGGCAAAACGCAGGTTGCTCAAGGTGTACTCGTGGGTGCAGTACACACGGGTCTCGGCGGGCAGCGCGGCCAGCCGCGACAGAGACTGGTGCATCTGTTCGGGCGTGCCCTCGAACAGACGCCCGCAACCGGCGGCGAACAGGGTATCGCCGCAGAACAGCAGCGGTGCGCTGTAATAGGCGATATGCCCCAGGGTATGGCCGGGCACGGCGATGATCTCGAAGTCCAGGCCCAGCACCTGCACCTGGTCGCCATCGCCCAGCGCCAGCTCCCGGGCCGGGATGCGCTCCTGGGCCGGGCCGCAGACACGGGCGCCGGTGGCCTGCTTGAGCGCCTCTACGCCGCCGACGTGGTCATGGTGGTGGTGGGTGATCAGGATATCCTCCAGCACCCAACCGGGGTGGGCCGCCAGCCAGGCCTGCACCGGGGCGGCATCGCCGGGGTCGACCACCGCGCAGCGGCGTTTGGCAGTATCCTGTAACAGCCAGATGTAATTGTCGGAGAAAGCGGGAAGAGCATCGATCTGTATCATGTGCGTACCGAATCGCCTGGCGTGAACATGAGGGCATCTTAGCCGCGATGGCGCGGACGGAGAACCTTCGAGGGAGAACGCAATGACCGACAAAGCCTTTGCCCAGGCCGATCCTGACTGGATCGAGCTGATGAGCCTGGCCCGTGAGTGGTTCAACGGGCCGCTCGGGCAGTTGATGTTGCGCGAGGAGGAGAAACTCCTCGAGGATGAGCTTGCCCGCTTCTTCGGCGGCTTTCTGGTGCATTACGGCCCCTGTGCCGAGCCGCCGCCCAATGCGCCTCAGGTGCAGCGCAACGTGCGCCTGGGCGCGCCCTTGCCAGGGGTGGAGATCGTCTGCGAAGAACAGGCCTGGCCGCTGTCCGAGCATGCCGCCGACGTGGTGGTGCTGCAGCATGGCCTGGACTTCAGTCTTTCGCCCCATGGCCTGCTGCGCGAGGCCGCCAGCGCCGTGCGTCCGGGGGGGCACCTGCTGATCGTCGGGATCAACCCCTGGAGCAGCTGGGGCATGCGCCATTTCTTCAGTCACGGCGCCTTGCGCAAGGCCCGTTGCATCTCGCCGTCGCGCCTTGGCGACTGGCTCAACCTGCTCGGCTTCGCGCTGGAGAAACGCCGCTTCGGGTGCTATCGTCCGCCGCTTGCCTCGCCGGCCTGGCAACAGCGCCTGGCCGGTTGGGAGCGCATGGCCGGTGGCTGGCAGACTGCTGGCGGTGGGGTCTATCTGGTGGTGGCGCGCAAGATGGTGGTCGGTCTAAGGCCGCTGCGCCTGGAGCGCCGCGAGCCCATGGGCAAGCTGCTGCCGTTGCCGCTGGCCAAGGTCAATCGTCGTCACAGCGAACCCTGACGGGCCTGCGGTCGATATCACAGAGCGAAAAGGCGGTACATGAGCGAGAGCGTCGAGATCTACACCGATGGTGCCTGCAAGGGCAACCCTGGCCCGGGCGGCTGGGGTGTGCTGATGGTTTACAAAGGCGTCGAGAAGGAACTGTGGGGCGGCGAGCGCGAAACCACCAACAACCGCATGGAGCTGATGGCGGCGA
The DNA here is from genome assembly GCF_048068075.1 of Pseudomonas sp. NY15354. Classification (NCBI taxonomy): domain Bacteria; kingdom Pseudomonadati; phylum Pseudomonadota; class Gammaproteobacteria; order Pseudomonadales; family Pseudomonadaceae; genus Pseudomonas; species Pseudomonas sp. NY15354. Next base: position 42,015 of record NZ_JBLUPV010000035.1, on the reverse strand, counting down.
TCCAGGGGCTGATGGCACTCAAGCGTGAATGCGAGGTGGTGCTGACCACCGACTCGCAGTACGTGATGAAAGGCATCAACGAGTGGATGGTCAACTGGAAGAAGCGCGGCTGGAAGACCGCGGCCAAGGAACCGGTGAAAAACGCCGACCTCTGGCAGCAGCTCGACGAGCAGGTCAACCGTCACAAGGTGACCTGGAAGTGGGTGCGCGGGCATATCGGCCATCCGGGTAACGAGCGTGCCGACCAATTGGCCAACCGCGGCGTCGAGGAAGTGCGCGCCAAGCGCTGAGCCCTGTACTGTGCTGCATTCTTCGCGGGTAAACCCGTTCCCACAGGTACACCGCCGGACATGAAGGCAGCGCTGTTTTTGTAGGAGCGGCCGTGTGCCGCGATCGGCTGCGCAGCGGCCCCGGGGTTATCTGGCGAGCGCTTCCACAAGGTCATTGCCATTTGGGGTACAATCCCCGGCTTCGTTTTGTGATGCAAGTTGGAGCCCCCGCGTGGAGCAGCAAGTCAACCGGTACGTCGTCCTCGACACTGAAACCACCGGCATGCCGGTCACCGAAGGCCATCGAATCATCGAGATCGGGTGCGTCGAGGTCATCGGCCGTCGCCTGACCGGGCGCAACTTCCACGTCTATCTGCAACCGGACCGCGAGAGTGACGAAGGCGCGATCGGGGTGCACGGCATCACCGATGCCTTCCTGATCGGCAAGCCGCGTTTTGCCGATGTCGCCGAGGAGTTCTTCGAATACATCAAGGGCGCGCACCTGGTCATCCACAACGCGGCGTTCGACGTTGGCTTCATCAACAACGAATTCGCCTTGCTGGGTCAGCACGACCGCACCGATGTGTCCCAGTACTGCACCGTCATCGATACCCTGATGCTGGCGCGGGCCCGTCACCCAGGCCAACGCAACAGCCTCGACGCGTTGTGCAAACGCTACGGCATCGACAACTCCGGCCGTGAACTGCACGGCGCACTGCTCGACTCGGAACTGCTGGCCGACGTCTACCTGGCGATGACCGGTGGCCAGACCAGCCTGTCGCTGGCGGCCCACGGCGCTGATGGCGACGCGTCGGGCGAGGGCGGTACGGGCAGTGAGATCCGGCGCATCACCGGGCGCCAGCCGGGGCGGGTGATCGTGGCCAGCCCCGAAGAGCTCGAAGCCCATGCCGAGCGCCTGGCGGCGATCGCCAAGTCGGCAGGGGCGCCTTCGATGTGGCAGGCGTTGACCGAGCCGGCCGCAGGCTGATTTTTCACGGGCCGCTCCGGCAAAACTGGCGTTGCACCTCCTCTGTAGGAGCGGCCTTGTGCCGCGAAAGGGGTGCAAAGCAGCCCTTGGGTTCCTAACCCGCCTCGCACCCTGATCGGCCAGCTTCTACCCTGAAAGGACGGACCCGTCCTGCGAAGGGAGTAGTTGCCGATGTACAAGGACCTCAAGTTCCCCATCCTCATCGTCCATCGCGCGATCAAGGCCGACAGCGTCGCCGGTGAGCGCGTGCGTGGCATTGCCGAAGAGTTGGCCCAGGACGGTTTCGCCGTCCTGGCCGCCGCCGACCAGGCCGAAGCCAGGCTGGTAGCAGCGACCCACCACGGCCTGGCCTGCATGCTGATCGCCGCTGAAGGTGTCGGCGAGGACTCCCATCTATTGCAAAGCATGGCCGAGCTGATCCGCCTGGCGCGACAGCGCGCGCCAGACCTGCCGATCTTCGCCCTCGGTGAACAGGTCACTCTCGAATATGCCCCGGCTGAAGCCATGAGCGAGCTCAACCAACTGCGCGGCATCCTCTACCTGTTCGAAGACACCGTCCCCTTTCTCGCCCGCCAGGTCGCCCGCGCCGCCCACAATTACCTCGATGGCCTGCTGCCACCGTTCTTCAAGGCGCTGGTGCAGCACACGGCGCAATCGAATTATTCCTGGCACACACCTGGCCATGGCGGTGGCGTGGCCTACCGCAAAAGTCCGGTGGGGCAGGCGTTCCATCAATTCTTCGGCGAAAACACCTTGCGCTCGGACCTGTCGGTCTCGGTGCCCGAGCTTGGCTCGCTGCTCGACCACACAGGCCCTCTGGCCGAAGCCGAAGCCCGGGCAGCGCGCAACTTTGGCGCCGACCATACGTTCTTCGTGATCAACGGCACCTCCACCGCCAACAAGATCGTCTGGCACGCCATGGTCGGTCGCGACGACTTGGTCCTGGTGGATCGCAACTGCCACAAATCGGTGGTCCACGCCATCATCATGACCGGCGCAATCCCGATCTACCTGTGCCCGGAGCGCAACGAGCTGGGCATCATCGGCCCGATCCCGCTGAGCGAATTCAGCCCAGCTTCGATCCAGGCGAAGATCAATGCCAACCCCCTGGCCCGTGGGCGAACGTCGCGCATCCGCCTGGCCGTGGTGACCAACTCCACCTATGACGGTTTGTGCTATCACGCCGGGCTGATCAAACAGGAGCTCGGCGCCAGTGTCGAGGTGTTGCACTTCGACGAAGCCTGGTTCGCCTATGCCGCCTTTCATGAATTCTTTGCCGGGCGCTATGCCATGGGCACCGCGCGCATCGATGACAGCCCGTTGGTGTTCAGCACCCATTCCACCCACAAGCTGTTGGCAGCGTTCAGTCAGGCGTCGATGATCCATGTGCAGGACGGCAGCCAGCGGCAACTGGACCGTGACCGCTTCAACGAAGCCTTCATGATGCACATCTCCACCTCGCCGCAGTACAGCATCCTGGCGTCCCTGGACGTGGCCTCGAGCATGATGGAAGGCCCGGCGGGGCGCTCGCTGTTGCAGGAGATGTTCGACGAGGCCCTGAGTTTTCGCCGTGCCCTGGCCAATCTGCGCGAGCACATCGCCGCCGATGACTGGTGGTTCAGCATCTGGCAACCGCCTGCGGCCGAAGGAATACATCGCCTGGCGGCGCAGGACTGGTTGTTGCAACCAGGCGCCGAGTGGCACGGTTTTGGCGACGTGGAGCAGGACTATGTGCTGCTCGACCCGCTCAAAGTCACCCTGGTGATGCCAGGGCTCACGGCCGGTGGCGCCTTGGGCGAGCATGGCATTCCGGCAGCGGTGGTGAGCAAGTTTCTCTGGGAACGTGGGCTGGTGGTGGAGAAGACCGGGCTGTACAGCTTTCTCGTGTTGTTCTCCATGGGCATCACCAAGGGCAAGTGGAGCACCTTGCTCACCGAGCTTCTGGAGTTCAAACGTCACTACGATGGCAACACGCCGTTGGGGCAATGCCTGCCCAGTGTGATGGCCGTGGCGCCGTCACGCTACCAAGGGCTGGGCCTGCGCGATCTGTGCGGGCAGTTGCACGACTGCTACCGGGCCAATGCCACGGCCAAACAGCTCAAGCGCCTGTTCACACGGTTGCCGGAAATGGCCATCAGCCCGGCCCAGGCCTATGACCAGCTGGTGCGCGGGGAGGTGGAGGCCGTGCCGATCGAGGCATTGCTGGGGCGTGTGGCGGCGGTGATGCTGGTACCGTATCCACCTGGCATCCCGTTGATCATGCCTGGTGAGCGCTTCACCGAGGCCACCCGCGCGATCATCGACTACCTGGCCTTCGCCCGGGCATTCAATAGCGGATTCCCCGGTTTTGTCGCCGATGTCCATGGCCTGCAATGCGAGGACCATGGCCAGGGGCCGGTCTACACCGTCGATTGCATCAAGGAATGCGGATGAGCTCGACGCCAGTGCGGGCCAGTTCGAAGCGATCTTCGCCCAGGTGATTGACCCGGTCGCCGACGGGCAGGCGGTAGGTGACGATCGGCGCGCCGAGGGTGCTGCCGTCGGGCTGGAGCGTTGGCTCCTGGAACTCGTGCACGGGATAGATGCGGCCTTCGGCATCACGTGCGTGGAATTGGCCGACCAGGATTGCTGCCATTTGCGGGAAAACCTCTGAAATTATCGGAAACATCTGCAGGCATAGACCTGTGAACCGAGGGGGAAGTTTTCCGCGAGCGGGAAAAAATCTCCGAGAACAGGGAGCGGTCATCTATAACTACAACTTCCCCAACCAATAGAGGTTGAACACCACCATGAGCCAGGTTTATTCGGTAGCGGTCGTCGTCGGCAGCTTGCGCAAGGATTCCTACAACCGCAAGGTGGCCCGGGCCTTGGGGGAGCTGGCACCGTCCAGCCTTGCCCTGAAGATCGTCGAAATCGGCGACCTGCCGCTGTACAACGAAGATGTCGAAGCCGACGCCCCCGAGGCGTGGAAGCGCTTTCGGGATGAAATTCGTCGCAGTGATGCGGTGCTGTTCGTCACCCCTGAGTACAACCGCTCGGTGCCTGGCGGCTTGAAGAATGCCATCGACGTAGGCTCCCGGCCCTATGGGCAAAGCGCCTGGAGCGGCAAGCCGGCGGCGGTGGTGAGCGTGTCGCCGGGCGCGATTGGCGGTTTCGGGGCCAACCATGCGGTGCGTCAGTCGCTGGTGTTCCTGGACATGCCGTGCATGCAAATGCCGGAGGCTTACCTCGGCGGGGCGGCGAGCCTGTTCGAGGACTCGGGCAAGCTCAACGACAAGACCCGGCCATTCCTGCAGGCCTTCATCGACAAGTTCGCGGCCTGGGTGAAGCTCAACCGCGCGGTCTGACCTGAAATACGCTGGGGCTGCATAGCAGCCCCAGCGATCTGGAGGTTTACGATGCCTGCGGCATCTCGCCTTTGGCCAGGCGACGGTTGATGTCGGCGATCACTTCCGGCAACTCGTTGATGGTGTCGATCAGGTAGTGCGGGCGGGAGCTTTCGAACATCGCGTGGATACGCTTGCGCTCGCTTTCGAGCTTCTCGGCGCTCAGGGCGCGATAACCTTCCCAGGTCAGGCCCAGGGCGTTGCCCGAGCACACCAGGGCGACAGTCCACATGCCGGCGCGGCGGCCTTCGAGAATGCCCGGCACGGTGTCGTCGACCTTGACGCAGGCCGCGACATCATCGATGCCCAGGGCGATCACGTTGGCCAGTGCCTGGGCCGGCCACGGACGACCGTTCGGGGTTTCATCGGTGGCCACCACGTGGTCGGCGACGTAGCCGTTCTGCTTGGCAAGCTCCACCACCTTGTCCATCACCACTTTCGGGTAGCCGGAGCAGGAGCCGATCTTCAGGCCGTCCTTGCGCAGGCCGGTCAGGGTGTCCAGGGCGCCGGGGATCAGCGCCGAGTGCACGGCGATCTTCTCGATCTGCAGGGGCATGAAGCGTTCATAGATGGCAGTGACGTCGTCGTCGGTCGGGGTGCGACCGAAGACTTTGCGGTAGCGCTCGGCAATCTCGGGCACATCGCACAGGGTGCGGATGTGGTCCCACTTGCCCATGCCCATTGGGCCGCGGGCTTCTTCGATGGACACCTGGACATCGAATTCGGCGAAGGCTTCGACGAAGATCTGGGTCGGGGCGAAGGAGCCGAAGTCGACCACGGTACCGGCCCAGTCGAGGATGGCGGCTTGCAGCTGGGTAGGGTTGCTGTAGTTCATGTGCGCGAATTCCTGAAGAAAAGGGTCGGTCGAATTAGATGTCCAGCACTTCCATTTCCCGCAGCACTTGGGCCACGGCATCGACGGCGGCTTGCATGCCCTCGGCACCCACCACGCCGATGCAGCCGACGCGGAAGGTTTCCACCTGGGTCAGCTTGCCCGGGTAGAGGATGAAGCCCTTGGCCTTGACGCGTTCGTAGAAGTCCTTGAACTGGTAGCGAGCATCACGTGGGGCGTGGAAGGTGACGATGATCGGCGCCTGGATCTCGGCGGGCAGGAAGCTGCGCAGGCCGAGCTTGGCCATGCCCTCGAGCAGGGTCTTGCAGTTGTCGGCGTAGCGCTGGTGACGGGCTGGCAGGCCGCCTTCCTCGTTGTATTGCACCAGGGCTTCGTGCAGCGCTGCGACCACGTGGGTCGGCGGGGTGAAGCGCCATTGGCCGGTCTTGGCCATGTAGGCGTGCTGGTCTTGCAGGTCCATGGCCAGCGAGTGGCAGTTGCCTTCGGCGGCGGCCAGGGCGTTTTTCTCGGCGAAGACAAACCCCATGCCCGGTACACCTTCCAGGCACTTGCCGGAGGCGGCGATCAGGGCTTCGAACGGCACTTGGGCGGCATCGATCGGCAGGGCGCCGAAGGAGCTCATGGCATCGATGATCAGGCGCTTGCCATGGCGTTTGACCACCTGGGCAATCTCGGGCAGCGGGTTGAGGATGCCGGTGCTGGTTTCGCAGTGGATCAGCGCCACATGGGTGACGGCTGGGTCGGCGGCCAGCAGGCGATCGACATCGGCGGCGGTGGTGGGTTGGTCTTCGGCGGTTTCGAAGGTGCTGTAGGCACGGCCCAGGACCTTGCAGATCTTGGCCAGGCGCTGGCCGTAGGCACCGTTGATCAGGACCAGCACCTTGCCGTCGCGTGGCACCAGGGTGCCGATGGCGGCTTCCACGGCGAAGGTGCCGCTGCCTTGCAGGGGGACGCAGTGGTGGGTGGCGGTACCGTTGACGATGGCCAGCAGTTGTTCGCACAGGCTGGCGGTCAGTTGGTTGAAGTCGCGGTCCCAGGAACCCCAGTCCACCAGCATGGCTTGGCGGGTGCGGGACGAGGTGGTCAGTGGGCCAGGGGTCAGCAGGATCGGGGCGTTGCTCATTCCGTTATTCCTCACAAGCGGTGGGCTGAAACGTACGGGGCCTAAATTGCAATTTGCCGAGTTATCAATCAAATTGTTTGTCGTTATGCCAGCCATAAGTAAGGCCGATAGCTATGAACCTGTTCCAATTACGCGCCTTCGACGCGGTGGCCCGCGAAGGCAGCTTCACCCGCGCCGCAGCGCGCCTGTTCATCAGCCAGCCGGCGGTGACTGGGCACGTCAAGGCGCTGGAGGAGCACTACCAGATCACGTTGTTGCGCCGGACCGCGCGGCGCGTGGAGTTGACCGAGGAGGGCACGCGCCTGGCGGCCATCACCCGGGCGATGTTCAGCCTGGCCGAAGAAGCCCAGGCGATGCTCGAGGCCAACCGACAATTGCTCACCGGGCGCCTGGAGGTCGCCGCCGACGGCCCGCACCGGGTGATGCCCATGCTCGGCATGCTGCGGGCGCGTTATCCGGGTATCACCGTGAACCTGCGCCTGGGCAACGCCCAGGAAACCCTGGCGGCGCTGCTCTCTGAACACGCCGACGTGGCGGTGCTGACCGAGGTTGAACCGCGCAAGGGCCTGTACCTGCAGAGCCTGGGCGATTCGCGGCTGTGCGTACTGCTGCCGGTCAGTCATCCGTGGGCTGCGGGCGAGGGCGAACTGCCCCTGGCGGACCTGGACCGCCAGATCATGGTGCTGCGTGAGCCCAGCTCCATGACCCGGCGCACCTTCGACCAAGCCTGCAGCGATGCCCAGGTGCAGCCGCGGGTGCTGCTCGAGCTGGACAGCCGCGAGGCGGTCACCGAGGCGGTGGCGGCGGAGTTGGGTTTTGGGATCGTCTCGTCGATGGAGGTGGCCCATGATCCACGAGTAGTGGCCAGGCCGTTGGCCGGGGAGGGGCTGGTCAACCGGCACATGATCGGTTGCCTGGAGCGGCGCCGGGAGCTGCGCTTGATCCAGGCGTTCCTCGGATTGGCGGCGAGCCTGTGACCGCTGACCGAGATGATCAGCCCAAGCCTGCTCGTTGGCATCCTTGACGCATTCGCGGGTAAGCGCCCCACAGGCACAGCGATGTCCTTGAGAACAGCGCAGAAACCTGCGGGAGCGGGTTTACCCGCGAAGTAGTCGCCACGGAGCAAGACAGTTCCCCGGCGCTGGCGTTTTTCCACCACGGGCCTAAGATGGCCGGCTGAAACAATACAGGCGCTGAAAGGCCGATGAGCGACAAAGACACCATTTCCATGCAGCTGGTGCGCGAGGCGTTGTTGCAGACGTGCCCGGCAGGGCAGGCCGATGCGCCGTTGCTGGCCCGGGCCGGTATCGATGCCAGCGAACTCGACCTGCCGCAGGCACGGGTGAGCGCCGAGGCCTACGCGCGGCTTTGGCGCCTGCTGGCCCGGCGCTGCAACGACGAATTCTTCGCCATGGACCCCCGCGGCCTGCGCAGCGGCAGCCTGGCGTTCCTGTGCCGGGCCAGCATGGCCCAGCCCACCCTCGGTGCAGGCCTGGAGACGGCCCTGGCGTTTCTGTCGTTGATGCTCGAGGACCTGCAGCCGAGCCTGGTGCGCCAGCAGAGCCTGGCCGAGATCGTCATCAACGAACCACGGGAAACACCACGCCGCGCCTTTACCTATTTCACTTTCTGGATGATCGTCCATGGCGTGGCCTGCTGGCTGGCCGGGCGACGCATTCCGATCCTGGCCATCGACCTGCGCTGCGCCGAGCCGCCGTTTTGCGATGACTACCGCGTGATGTTCTCGGAGAACCTGCAGTTTGGCCGGCCCCGCACGCGCATGATCATCGCGGCCGACTGCCTGGATGTGCCGCTCAAACGCACCCCTGAAGAGCTGCAGCGGTTTCTGGCCGAGGCGCCGGGCAACATCCTGGTCAAGTACCGCGACCCGGCCAGCTTGGCGCGGCGCATTCGTCATGACCTGCTGGCCCTGGACCCTGCGTCCTGGCCGGATGCCGAAACGCTGGCACGTCAGCTGTGCCTGTCCGCTTCGACGCTGCGCCGTCGTCTGGCCGAGGAAGGGCAAACCTATCAAGGCCTCAAGGACAGCGTGCGGCGTCAGTTGGCGATCCAATGGCTGGCCGACTGCGAGGTGGGGTTGGGCACCATCGCAGAACGCCTGGGGTTCGCCGACAGCAGCTCGTTCTACAAGGCGTTTCGCAAATGGTTTGGGTGCAACCCAGGGCATTACCGCGAGCTGATCGGAACGTCTGGTCCGGCCGGAGCCTTGCCCTAGGCGGATTTCCGTCTGCCGCACGCGGCGGGCCGTCGCCAATGTGGCGCCTTTCAACACGAAGGGCTAACCATGACACAGCGCGACAAACCGTCCTTGGACGCGGCACAACAAGCAAAACTGGCCACCGCCACCGATGACTTCATCATCAAGCGGCTGCCGGGGTGGCTGGAGCAAGGCTCATCTGCCCAGATCAGTGCGCTACGGACGCACTACAAGGCCCTGAAAGCCAGCCAGGCCAAGGTGAGCAAGGCGACCGAGACGCTGGTCGGGCTCCAGGCGTATGCGAAGGAAAAACTGCGCCCACTGCTGCCCGCCACGCCGGCCCCCGACACGCTGCAATGGCGCGAGATCCTGCCCAGCCTGCAGGTTCCGTTGAGCACCGGTTGGCTGGACTACAAGCCCGATGAGCGTCGCCATCCCGGTTTGCTGAGGCTGATGCAGAACTTCACCGAAGGTGCGCGGTTCTTCGACGGCAGTGGTTTGGTGGCCGAAGGCAAAGACACCGTGCTCACCCCCGACCTGCCCGAACTGGTCCGGCAATGCCGCACGCTCGACGTCGGTGCGGGCTACCAGACGTTGCTGAAAAAGGTATTCGACCCAGCCACCTGCAAGGCCTTGGCTGCCGAAAAGCGCGCGGGCTTGAAGCTGGCAGCCGCTGTCGCCGCCCTGCAAGGCAAGCTGGACAGCACCACCCAGGCGGCCTTGGAGCAGATGGTGGATGCCGGCAGCGAGCAGGGCGAGAAGACGCTCGCTTACCCCGGTTTGCTGACGGTGCTCGGGCAGCCGCTGGTGGATGGGTTGCTGGTGCAACTGCGCAACAGCCAGGGCGAGGATGTAGGGCAGGTGCTCTACCTGGGCGGTGACCTGGAGAAGGGGCTGCGTCATTTCCCATCCCGCAAGGCCCTGAATCAGGCGTTGGCCGAGGCGCTCAAGCAGCCTGACGATCAACGATCGTTCAGCCAACGGGTCGAGCTCGGCCAACGGCCAGCATGGCTGGCACTGCTCAACCTGCGCCTGGCCGATGCCGAGCCCGATCTGCAGATCGAAGGCGAGCCAGTGACAGGCGATGTGTTCGATGGCCTTGTGCAGCGCCAAGTCGAGCGCTTGAAAGCCGATGCCCGCCTGCTGTTGGTGCCGACCGCCGATGTGGACCATCAGGCCAGCAAGGCCAGGCTGCAGGCCTGGAAGGAGGCGGGGCTTGGCCTGGTCAACCTGGCCGGGTTGTTCGTGCCCGCAGTCGGCGCTGCGCTGCTGGGGCAGTTCGTCGTGCAGACATTGGCTCACGTGTTCGAAGGCGCGGTGGATTGGCAGCGCGGCCACCAGCACGAGGCGCTCGAGCACATGCTGGGTGTGGCGCAGAACCTGGCGGTGGCCGGTGTGGTGGCAGCCGGTGCCCAGGCGGTGGCCAGTGGCTTCGAACGCAGCGCCTTCGTCGATGCGTTGGAGCCGGTGACAGTCGATGGCGGCAAGATGCGCCTCTGGAACAACGACCTGGGTGTCTATGAATGCACGCCGGACGATCCCCTGCCAGCGCCTGACGGCCTGTGTGGCACGGGCGAGCGGCGTTGGCTACGCAGCGGGCAACGCTACTACGAGGTGCATCGGCCGGTGTCGGACGGCCCTTGGCGGTTGCGTCATCCTGAACGCCAGGACGCGTTCGGCCCGATCGTCGAGACCAATGGCGAGCGATGCTGGCGCCTGCGCCAGGACAACCCGCTGGAGTGGAGCGACAGCGCGCGCATGCTCGACACCTTGTGGCCGATGCCCGAGCGTCTGGATGCCGAACATGCCGAGCAGATTCTGCGCATCGCCGGGATGGACCAGACCGAACTGCGAGCGCTGTTGGTGGACAATCGTCCTGTGCCGGTGCAGCTGCGCAGCACCTTGCGGCGCTTCGAGGCCCATGGGCGAATCGAGGCGTTCTTCGATCACCTGGAGGCTGGCACCGAGGGCGAGGCGCAGATCCAGGCGTGGTGCGACGCCCGGCCTGAACTGCAGGCGCTGAGCCCGGCGGCTCGACGTGAACAGCTGCTGGAGGACCAGGCGCTGCTACGCGAGCAACTGCTCGAGCACCTGAGCCAGGAGACACTGGCCGACGATGCGTTGCGCACCTTGCTGCAGCGGGACTTTCCCAGATTGCCGCAGGCCTATGCCCAAGAGGCGATCGGCGGTGTGTCTGCGGTGCAGCGTAGCGTGGCGCTGGCCGAGGCCCGTGTGCCGCTCGCACTGGCACGCAAGGCACGTGAGCTGAACCAGCAAGCTCGACTGGCACGAGCCCTGGAAGGGGTCTATCTGACCCATACCGACAGTGATCTGTGCGGCGAGCTGGTGTTGGCTGTGCTTTCGCGCCTGCCTAACTGGCCGCAGGACGTGAACCTGGAGCTGCGTGAGGGTTCGGACACCGGCCCCCGTCTGGCAGTGATCGCGCCTACCGCCAGGCGTGACGAGGCTCGGACGTTGCTGGTGCGCAAGGACGGCCGGTTCCGTCTCTACGACTACCACGGGCGCGAGCTGGAAAGGGATGTGGCCGAGCCGAGCGGGATCTTCGAGGCGGTCACCGCCGTGCTGACGCCCAAGCAGGCCACCCGGTTGGGCCTGGCAACCGAGGATACGCCGCAGGCCTTGCGCCTGCTGGTCCAGCAGCGCTTGCCGACCACGCGCAAGGCACTGCTGCAGTTGCTCAGTTGGCCGGAGCCTGCCGCGTCGTTCAATCCGCCACAGCGTCTTGCAGATGGCCGGCTCGGGTATCCGCTCAGTGGCCGCGGTGCGGCAGGCCAGCGCGCGCAGGACACCCTGCGCTTACGTATTCGCAACCTGTATCCGCAGTTCGATGACGAGCGCGTAGAAACGTTTCTTGCGCAATTGCTCAGCGCGCCGGGTTCGCCGTTCGAGGTGTTGCTGGTGCAGGAAAACCAATATGGCCAGCTCGACGAGGCACTCAACCGATGGGTATCGGCCGAAGGGAGCGCGTCCAGGCGCACGCTGCGCCAGCACCTAAGCCGACGGTTGCGCCAATGCTGGCGCCTGCAAGGGGAGGCGGTGACCGGTGAAGATGGACAGCCCCAAGGCATGCGCCTGGACTTGAGCGGTTTTGCGTTGCAGGCATTGCCTGAGATACCCACGGAGGTCGAGTTCTCGCATGTGACGGAGTTGACGCTGTCGGGCATGGACCTTGAGCAGGTGTCCACCCCGTTCCTGCGCTGTTTCGGCTCCGTGCGACGACTGAACCTGGCGGACAACCGTCTGCGTCGTCTGCCCGACGGCATAGGCTATCTGTCGGATCTGCGCAGCCTGCAACTGGCGCGCAATGCCATCCGGCTCGATCCTGCCGGTATCGCTATCCTCACGGCGCTGCCTGAGCTCCATGAGCTGGACCTGAGTTTCAACCCGCTGGGTGCGCCACAGATGCACTGGAACCATCTGTCCGAGCTGGATCTGCTACGCCTGCGCCGTTGCAGCTTGACGGCCTGGCCGTCGGGGTTGGAGTTGTGCGGGCGGCTCACCTACGTGGACTTGCGTGACAACCAGATTGTCAGCGTTCCGACTGAAACCCTGCAGATGCCTCTTGCGCACCGGACGGCATTCATCGTCGATGGCAATCCGCTGCCGGCCTGGGAGCTGGCGCGCCTGGTCGCCCTGGACATCAACCATTTGCCCCACGATCCACTGGACACCGAGGTGTCGGTGGCGACGACTACCCGTGACCGCTGGCTGCAAGATGGTGGCGCCGACCTGCGTGCGACCCGTCAGGCGCAATGGGACAGCCTTGGCACCGACCCCGACAGCAGCGGCCTGTTCGAACTGCTGGGCGAACTGCGGCGCACATCGGACTACCAAAGCGCGCCAACTGACCTGGCCGAGCAGGTCTGGGACCTCATCGGCTTTCTGGCGAACAACCAGACCTTGCGCGACCGTCTGTATGTTTGGGCCAATCAGCCGCGCAGTTGCAGTGACAGCGTTGCCCGTCAGTTCAGTGACCTGCTGGTCCACCGGCAGGTGGTCGAGGTGGAAAATCGCACCGGTAGTGTGGAGGCGGGCGGGGAACTGCTGAAGCTGGGCCGTCAGCTGTTCCGGCTGGACCAAGTGGAACGAGTCGCCTCCCAGGACATCGCCCAGCGACTGGCTGCCGGCCGGACCGTCGATGCCATCGAGATCAGCCTGTTCTATCGGGTGCGCCTGGCCCAGACGCTGGAATTGCCTTTCCAACCGCGCTCAATGCGCTTCTTGAACCTGGCCAACGTCAGCGAAGCGCAGTTGCTGGAGGCCTTACGCGCTGTCCAGGCCGCGGAAACCAACGAGGCACTGGTCGAGAGCCTGGGTGGGCGGCGCTTCTGGCGTGACTACGTGCAAGCCCGTCATCCGGCGGTTTTTACCAGCCTGAAGGCGTCCTTCGAAACGCAGGGCACTGAACTGGACGAAGCGCGTGCTGGACTGTCCAGCCAGGAATACACCGAGCGATGGGGGCGTTTGCAGAGCGCGCGGGAGGCGGCGGTGCAGCAGAGGGTCGAGCAGTTGACCCTTGAAATCCTCGAGTCGCAGGCCCTCGATCAGGCCTGAGGGCGCAACGGCCAAACCGGTCATCGAGATTGACAGCTTTGGCCATTGCCGGGCTGGGTGGCCGGCGCGAACATCGTCAGACAAAGGGTCCACTCCAACAACAATAATCTAGGAGTCTGACGATGCGTGACTACGCCGAAGCCGCCCGTTCGTTCGATTACACCCAGGCCACACAGGACGCGCTGCGGGGCAACCTGCAGGCCATGAACGCCTGTGTCGAATGCTGCGACCGCCATGTGGGCAGCGACCGGCCTGCGTTGATCTGGGAGGATCGCGACGGCAATGGAGCGGTCTACAGCTTCGATCAGCTCCAGGCCCTGGCCAAACGCTTTGCCAATGTCCTCAAGGCTCAAGGCGTCGGTGCCGGTGACCGGGTTGCGGGTCTGATGCCTCGCACCCCCGAGCTGTTGGTGACCATTCTTGCCACTTGGCGCCTGGGCGCGGTCTATCAGCCGCTGTTCACCGCCTTTGGCCCCAAGGCGATCGAGCATCGCCTGGAGCAGTCCCGCGCCCGTGTGGTGGTCACCGAGCGCAACAACCGGCCCAAGCTCAACGATGTCGCGGATTGCCCGACGATCATCACGGTGGGTGCGGTGGCCGGTGAGCTGGATTTTCATACCGAATTGAATGCCGCCGCCAGCGAATGCGAGCCTGTACTGCGTAGCGGGAACGACCCCTTCCTGCTGATGTTCACCTCCGGCACCACAGGCCCGGCCAAGCCGCTGGAAGTGCCGCTGCGGGCCATCGTCGCTTTTCAGGGCTACATGCGCGATGCCATTGACCTGCGCCCGGAAGACAACTTCTGGAACCTGGCCGACCCGGGCTGGGCCTATGGCCTGTATTACGCCGTCACCGGTCCGCTGGCCCTGGGCCATGCCACCACGTTCTATGACGGCCCGTTCAGTGTCGAGAGCTGTGCGCGGATGATCGACAAGCACAGCATCAGCAACCTGGCTGGATCGCCTACGGCTTACCGCCTGTTGATCGCCGCCGGCCATGAATTCTCGGCGCCGATCAAGGGCCGCCTGCGGGTGGTCAGCAGTGCCGGCGAGCCGCTCAACCCCGAGGTGATCCGCTGGTTTGCCGAGGAGTTGAACGTGATCATCCACGACCATTACGGCCAGACCGAGCTGGGCATGGTGCTGTGCAATCACCATGCACTGGAACACCCGGTCCATCTGGGCTCGGCCGGATTCGCCATCCCCGGTCACCGCATCGTGGTGCTGGATGAACAGGGCAACGAGCTGCCGGCCGGACAACCGGGCATCCTCGCCGTCGACCGTGAGCAGTCGCCGCTATGCTGGTTTGGTGGCTACCACGGGTTGCCGACCAAGGCGTTCATCGGCAAGTACTACCTGAGCGGTGACACGGTCGAGCTCAATGCCGATGGCAGCATCAGTTTTGTCGGACGCAGCGACGATGTGATCACTACCTCCGGTTACCGGGTCGGGCCGTTCGACGTAGAAAGCGCGCTGATCGAACACCCGGCAGTGATCGAAGCGGCGGTGATCGGCAAGCCCGACCCGGAGCGTACCGAACTGATCAAGGCATTCGTGGTGCTGGCCAAGGGGTTCGAAGGCAGCGCCGAACTGGAAGAAACCCTGCGCCAGCATGTGCGTCAGCGTCTATACGCCCATGCCTACCCCAGGGAAATCGAATTCGTCAGCGAGCTGCCCAAGACCCCGAGCGGCAAGCTGCAACGCTTCATCCTGCGTAATCAGGAAATCGCCCTACAACAAGCCGCGCAGGCTTCTCACGCCAGCGCCTGAAGGAAGCACATCATGCAGATAGCCAACAAGCATTTCATCGTCAGTGGCGCGGCCTCCGGGCTCGGTGCCGTCACCGCGCAGATGCTGGTCGACGCCGGCGCCAAGGTCATGCTGGTCGACCTCAATGCAGGCGCAGTCGAGGCCAAGGCCCGTGAACTGGGCGAGCAGGCGCGCTTCGCGGTCGCCGACATCAGCGACGAGCAGGCGGCCCAGGCAGCAGTCGATGCCGCGGTCAGCGCCTTCGGCAGCCTGCACGGGCTGGTCAACTGCGCCGGTATCGTCGGCGCCGAGAAAGTCCTGGGTAAACAAGGTCCACATGGCCTGGCCAGCTTCGCCAAGGTGATCAACGTCAACTTGATCGGCAGCTTCAACCTGCTGCGCCTGGCGGCGGCAGCCATGGCCGAAGGAGCGGCGGACGACGGTGGCGAGCGCGGGGTGATCATCAACACCGCGTCGATCGCCGCCTACGACGGCCAGATCGGCCAGGCCGCCTATGCTGCCTCCAAGGGCGCGATCGCCAGCCTGACCTTGCCGGTGGCCCGTGAGCTGGCGCGCTTCGGCATCCGCGTGATGACCATCGCCCCCGGCATCTTCGAGACGCCTATGATGGCCGGCATGACCCAGGAGCTTCGCGACTCCTTGGCCGCTGGCGTGCCGTTCCCGCCGCGCCTGGGGCGCCCGCAGGAGTACGCAGCGCTGGCCCGCCATATCATCGAGAACAGCATGCTCAACGGCGAGGTGATCCGCCTCGACGGTGCCTTGCGCATGGCTGCCAAGTAAGGAGATCCGTACATGACACTCGCCAACGACCCGATCGTCATCGTCAGCGCCGTGCGCACGCCCATGGGCGGCCTGCAGGGCGACCTCAAGAGCCTGACCGCGCCGCAGCTGGGCGCGGCCGCCATCCGTGCTGCGGTCGAGCGCGCCGGCATCCAGGGCGACAGCGTCGAGCAGGTGCTGTTCGGTTGCGTCCTGCCGGCCGGCCTCGGCCAGGCGCCGGCCCGCCAGGCCGCGCTCGGCGCGGGGCTGAACAAACACACCACTTGCACCACGCTGAACAAGATGTGCGGCTCGGGCATGCAGGCGGCGATCATGGCCCATGACCTGCTGCTGGCCGGCAGCGCCGACGTGGTGGTGGCCGGTGGCATGGAAAGCATGACCAATGCACCTTACCTGCTGGACAAAGCCCGCGGTGGTTACCGCATGGGCCATGGCAAGATCATCGACCACATGTTCATGGACGGTTTGGAAGACGCCTACGACAAGGGTCGCCTGATGGGCACCTTCGCTGAGGATTGCGCCCAGGCCAATGGGTTCAGCCGCGAGGCTCAGGACCAGTTCGCCATTACCTCGCTGACCCGCGCCCAAGACGCGATCAAGAACGGTCGCTTTGCCGCCGAGATCGTTCCGGTCGAGGTCACCGAGGGCAAGCAGACCCGCACCATCAGTGATGACGAGCAGCCGCCCAAGGCGCGCCTGGACAAGATCCCACAGCTGCGTCCGGCCTTCCGTGACGGCGGTACCGTGACGGCCGCCAACTCCAGCTCCATCTCCGACGGCGCCGCCGCGCTGGTGTTGATGCGCAGATCCGAGGCCGAAAAGCGAGGGCTCAAGCCCTTGGCGGTGATCCATGGCCACGCGGCCTTTGCCGATACCCCGGCACTGTTCCCCACCGCGCCCATCGGCGCCATCGACAAACTGATCAAGCGCACCGGGTGGAACCTGGCCGAGGTGGACCTGTTCGAGATCAACGAGGCCTTCGCCGTGGTCACCCTGGCGGCCATGAAGCACCTGGACCTGCCGCACGAGAAGGTCAACATCCATGGCGGCGCTTGCGCCCTGGGCCATCCGATCGGTGCCTCCGGTGCGCGCATCCTGGTGACCCTGCTGTCGGCCCTGCGCCAGAACAACCTGCGCCGCGGCGTGGCGGCCATCTGCATCGGCGGTGGCGAGGCCACGGCCATGGCCGTCGAGTGTCTGTACTGAGGTGAACCATGCTGGTAACTGACGAGCAACAACAGATTGCCGACGCCGTTCGCGCTTTCGCACAAGAGCGCCTGAAACCGTTTGCCGAACAGTGGGACAAGGAGCACCGCTTCCCCCGCGAGGCCATCGCCGAGATGGCAGACTTGGGCCTGTTCGGCATGCTGGTGCCGGAGCAGTGGGGCGGCAGCGATACGGGTTACGTGGCCTACGCCATGGCCTTGGAGGAGATCGCCGCGGGCGATGGTGCTTGCTCGACCATCATGAGCGTGCACAACTCGGTGGGTTGCGTGCCGATCCTGCGCTTTGGCAACGAGCAGCAGAAGACGCAGTTCCTCACGCCCCTGGCCAGCGGCCAGATGCTCGGCGCCTTTGCCCTGACCGAACCTCAGGCCGGCTCCGACGCCAGCAGCCTGAAGACCCGGGCGCGCCGCGATGGCGATCACTATGTGCTCAGCGGCAGCAAGCAGTTCATCACCTCCGGGCAGAACGCCGGGGTGGTGATCGTCTTTGCCGTGACCGACCCCGAGGCCGGCAAGCGTGGCATCAGCGCCTTCATCGTGCCCACCGACTCACCGGGCTACCAGGTAGCGCGGGTCGAAGACAAGCTGGGCCAGCATGCGTCCGATACTTGCCAGATCGTGTTCGACGAGGTGCGTGTGCCGGTGGCCAATCGCCTGGGCGAAGAGGGCGAGGGCTACAAGATCGCCCTGGCCAACCTCGAAGGTGGGCGCATCGGCATCGCCTCCCAGTCGGTGGGCATGGCCCGGGCGGCGTTCGAGGTGGCTCGCGACTATGCCAACGAACGCCAGAGCTTCGGCAAGCCGCTGATCGAGCACCAGGCCGTGGCGTTCCGCCTGGCCGACATGGCCACGCGCATCGCCGTGGCCCGGCAGATGGTGTTGCATGCCGCGGCGCTGCGTGACGCAGGCCGTCCGGCGTTGGTGGAAGCGTCCATGGCGAAGCTTTTCGCCTCGGAAATGGCAGAAAAGGTCTGTTCGGATGCCTTGCAGACGCTCGGCGGATATGGCTATCTGAGCGACTTCCCGCTGGAGCGGATCTACCGCGACGTTCGGGTCTGCCAGATCTACGAAGGCACCAGCGACATTCAGCGCATGGTCATTGCGCGCAATCTTTGAAGGAGCAGTCTGCATGGCATTCGAAACCATCCTGTTGGACATCCACGGCAAGGTCGGCCTGATTACCCTCAACCGGCCGCAGGCGCTCAATGCCCTGAACGCGCAGATCGTCGGCGAGATCAACCAGGCCTTGGACCAGCTCGAGCGTGACCCGAACATTGGCTGTGTGGTGCTGACCGGCTCCGCCAAGGCCTTTGCCGCTGGCGCCGACATCAAGGAAATGGCCGAACTCAAGTACCCGCAGATCTACGTCGAAGACCTGTTCAGCGATGCCGACCGCATCGCCAACCGCCGCAAGCCGATCATCGCTGCGGTGTCCGGCTTTGCCTTGGGCGGTGGTTGCGAGCTGGCGATGATGTGTGACTTCATCCTGGCCGCCGACAATGCCAAGTTCGGTCAGCCGGAGATCAATCTGGGCGTGCTGCCGGGCATGGGCGGCACCCAACGCCTGACCCGTGCGGTGGGCAAGGCCAAGGCCATGGAGCTATGCCTGACTGGGCGCCTGATGGGCGCCGAAGAGGCAGAACGCGCCGGCCTGGTGGCCCGCGTGGTGCCACAGGCCGAGCTGCTCGAGGAGGCCCTGAAGGTCGCCGCGACCATCGCCAGCAAATCCATTCCGGTGAGCATGATGGTCAAGGAAAGCGTCAACCGCGCCTTTGAAGTCACCCTGAGCGAAGGGGTACGCTTCGAGCGTCGGGTGTTCCACGCAGCCTTCGCCACCGAGGACCAGAAGGAGGGCATGGCCGCCTTCATCGCCAAGCGCGAGGCGCAGTTCAAGGATCGTTAAGAACAGTCGGGGCGCCTCAAGGCGCCCCGGTCGTTTCAGCCGGTGAAGAAATACTGCTGCGCATCGGCCAGGGAAATTGGGCTGCGGTAGACCTCTTCGGTCTGCCCTGTGTCCGGTCGGCTGACCTGGGCGCCTTGGGCGTATCGCTGCGCTGCGGGCTTGAGGTGGCCGGCGACGAAGGCTTGCTTGCCGGCCTCGAGCGTGCGGTAGTGAAAATGCGCGACCCACAGCAAGGACTCGCCCTTGTAGATCCCATAGTCATCGAGGTAATCCGCAGGCCTGCCCTTGACTCGGGCGAGCAGCTTGCGCGGGCTCTCCACGCGCACTGTCACGACACCCTGATCGATGAGAAAACGCAGCTCGGCCATTCGCGGTTTTTGCGCCAGTGCCGCCTTGGTGCGCAGTTCGATCGACTTGCTGGTCAGTTGAGCGTCCAGGTCTTCGAGTGCTTTGATCGTTTCGGCTGCATCGTGGTTGCCACTGACCTCGTCCGTCTGGTTGTCGGCCGTCAGGTGCTTTTCGATCGCTTCGCGCAAGGTACGCAGGCGGCCGCGCTGGTGGTGCAGCAGTTCTTCTATCTCGATGGGCAGGTACTGGTTGAAGGTACCGCCTTCCAAGCGCTGCAGTTCTTTGCGCGCGGTCTGAAGACGCGCTTGGCTATCCTTGAGCAGGTGCTTGAGCTTACGCACGGTCGTGGGTTTGGCAGGTGCTTGCTCTGCAAGCGCCACCCAACGATCGTTTTCCAGTTTGTAGGCGCGTGAACTGGCATTGTGCGGCGCGATGGGGACATCGACGACGGTATCGTCGTCTGGACGGACATTGCCCAGCAGCACATCGCCTTCCTGGGTTTCGATCAAACCTGGCACTTGCTTGCGCAGTTGGTTGACGGTATTGCTAGGTAGGATTGCCGCGTACTCGTCGAGGGTGGGTTGCAATTCCTTGGCGGCACCGTCGATGTCTTCCAGCAGGCGCGTCAGCGTCGGCTGGGCGGTGTCCAGGTTCAGATGGGATTTAAGATTGCCCAACTGACGACGTGCTGTCTTGAAGTGGCGATCGATACTGGTGGCCAACCGACTGACCACATCGTCATTGGGCTGATCGAGCGCCAGCAGTTGCTGACGCTGGGCAAACGCCAGGTCGAGGCTTTCGCCGCAGTGCTGCAACCAATACTCGCTGTCATCGTCGAGCGCCTCGAGCAGCGACAAGTGATTGATGCTGGCCTCGATGCGTGACCAGCGCCACGCTAGCGGCGACCTGACCAGCTCCCAATCGATCGAGGCCGCGTCGAGGTACTCGATGATTTTAGGTTGAGAACGGCTGGCAAGGCGCTGAAGTTGTTCCATGCCATCGACCAGGCTCTGGCTGTTGTCCAGCAGCTTGTTCAGCAGCGGTAGCAAGGTGTCGATGCGTTGGCCCAGGCTGCGCTTGTCGGCCTTGGTCAGTTCGTAGCCCCTGTGCTGTAGCCTGATCATGTCATCGACCTTTTCCCGAATGGGCGCATGCAGCCAAGACAGGGTTTCATCGATCTTCTTTGCGTAATGCAACTGCTGAGAAAGCGCATAGGCGCGCTTGATCTTGTAGTCGCGCAGCGGCTTGAGCTCATTGAATTGGTTGATGCGTCTCAAGTGCTCTTGCCAGAACGTCGTGAAGTCCTGAAGCTTTACCAGGTAGTTGCGCAGTATGCTTTCAGGCGCCTTGCGGTGCGCTAGCTTCGCGACCTTGTCGAGGTATTCGCGTTGGGTCTTCTGGTAGGTCACATCCTCTTGGATCTGGGTCTGCAGGGCTTCCAGCTCTTGTTGGTTGGCGATGCGCAACTGCTCGACCCGGCTATAAAGCGGCATGCCAGCACGCAGGCGCAGCCCAATATCCAGCTGCCAGCGACCGGCAACATCCCGTTGGAGCCAGGGGCCTTTGATGAGTTCGTCTTTGCTGTCGACGATCCGCGGGCACTGTTGGTGGGTGTCGAATTCGACTTGGTAGACCTTGTCGTCGAGGGCCGCCCAGCTTCGGTCTCTGTATAGATACAGGCCCTCCAAGGGGCCGCTTGGGATCGGCTTGCCCAGCTGGGCGAGGGTCGTGTCCGCGCAGAGTGCGTCCAGGGTTTTTCGCTGTGAGGGATCGAGCGTGCGCTTAGGGTTTGCCCAAGAGAAGTCGAGGACTTCCTCACGTGGCGACACGGTCAGTGTGGGCAGGGCCGGCAGCAAGTTTGTGGCAGGGTCGGCTTGGGAGCGCTGCGAGGCGGCTTTACGCAGTACTTCGATGCGCTTGAAGGCATGGTTGAGTAACAACAATGCCAGGTTGAAAAGAAACTCCACCAGGGCGGCGATGCGCTCGCCGGAGCTCTGGTTCTGGTGCTCGCCCACCAGTTCGAGGAAGGCGCTTTCCAGCTGGATCGCCCAGATCGGCGCGGCCAAGGGCTCGGCCACAAAGGGCAATGCAGTGTTGAGGAGCAGCCAGCCGAGGGATTTCCAGCGCTCCCAACGGGCCTGGGCGCTGGTCTGGGCATGGGCTTGGAACTGGCTGATGGTTTCCTCGATGCACCCTTGGTAAATGGCCTGGGCAGGGTCAGCCTGTGGTGGCTCCAGCGCCAGGGTGACTGGCGCTGGGGTGCCGAACGGGACGGCCCAGTCGTCTTCCAGGGGGTGAAAAAGGTGGGGTTCGAGGAAGCCGCCATGGGCATAGACCTTGCGGTCCTCTTCGGGTAAGCGATCGAGCAGGTCGTCTTGCAACGGGCCGGGGGCTGCGATCGCGTCAAGCAACGCCTGCCTGTCGTCGAAGGCCAGCAACGGCTCGCTGTGCAGCGGGCGATACAGCAGGCAAGGCTGCGGGGTGGCAGTTTGTGTTTCGATCAACCAGGTGTTGAGCGGATGGTCGGGGCTGGCATCGAGGCTTCTGAGCAAGCCGAACGGGCGCAGTTGCCACGAAGTGCTGCGTTGCGAGGCATCGCTGAACACCTCGCCGATACCCTTGATAACGTCGAAATCTATCGGTTTGCCCTGCAGGTTCAGCGCCATGGCAAGGGCAGGTAGTTGCGTGTGCAATTGCCGTCTTAGCAACGACTCGCGACGTGACCGCTGCGACGAGTCATCCAGCAGCGTGGCGCGCAACATGGCTGGGTAGTGCTGGGCGACATCCACCTGCGTGATCAGTTTGCGTAAATAGGGCTCATCGAACCACGCGGGCACAGGTTTGCCGTCGAGAGATTGGAGCGTGACCTTCCCTGGACGCAGCAGTCCCAGGTTGCTGATTGCCAATTGGGGCAGGGTGAACGTTTCAGTGTGTGGCGTGATGTCCGTGGCGATGCTTTCCTGGACGGGCAGTGCGGCGACGGTGGTTTGAGCGTTGACGACCCTGAGTGTCGAGAGGTCCAGGTCGGCGTCGGGGTGGTCCTTCAGGATACGAGCCTGGAGCTTCTGCGTGGCGAAGCTTTGAGCATCGGCTACACCATCGAGCCAGGAGGTGTACTGGGCGTCATGGTAGCTCTGGGCAATCTGGGTCAGCAGCGTACTGTAACGAAACAGTTTTTTCGGGGAAGCCTCCTTCAGCCATGCGGGCAAATGGCTCGCCAGACGTTCGTGCAAGGTGGCCTCTGCCGGGCTGCACAGGCCGAACATCGATGTCAGGCGGTCGAGGTCGGTCGACAGATCGGTCGCGCGGACCAGATCGTCCTCTGGCGAGGCGCTCAGTTGCGATCCATGCAACTGCTGACACAGCACGCCGAGTGCCTGGCTTTGGAAGTACGGCAAGGTGGGTGACACCAGATGCACGTCTGGCCCGGATACCCCAGGCAATGCTGGCCGAGGCCTTGCGGCATGGCTCAGCAGCGCCTGGCGTGAAGGAAAGGACATCAGCTTGCCAGTGGGCGTAAAGAGCAGTGTCGTGCGCGGCTCGGAGCGCTCGCCAGCGCGCTCGATCAACAAGGCGCTGGAAAGCGAAGGATCCAGTTGCCAGTTGTTCACGAAGTCCATGCGCAAGTTGTTGACCTGGATAGTAGAGGCGTCGAGGCTGGCTTGCGTGGTGGGGGCCGGATGCGATTGCACCCATTGCGCCGCGCTCAGCGCGTCGGCAGACAGCGTCGCGTCGCGTTGGCTGTCCTGCACGGCCTGGCTGAACTGTTGCTGCAGGTAGTCGCTGTACCACTGCCAGGGTGTCTGTCCCTTGTCATCGGTGTCGCCCCAGAAAGCGATCAGGGCCTGTTGATACGCCTCCAGCATGAACGGGCCGCATTCATTGATCATGAGCGCCAGCGGGTACAGATCAAGTGCCAGCGCCTTGTCTGGGTCATGTTCCTGTTCGGGGGTGACGTAGTGCTCGTGTGGTGTCAGGTTCAGCGTGCGGCGCAAGCAAAAGCGCTCGACCAGCACATGGCTCAGCGGACGGATGAAGGGCGGCGCCGAGTCCGGCCCGAGGCTGACCAGAAACAGCTCGCGAGGGTCCGCGCTGGACGGTAGGCGGCGTGTCAGCCATTGTTCGGCCAGCACTTGGTCGGCAATGTCGAACAGCCCAGGGCGGGCATTGAAGCGGATCGCTACCTCGCACTCGAGGCTTGGGCTTGCGGGGCGTTGGGACGTATTGCTCATGGATGGCTCCGGATATGAACGGTCCATTAGCAAAGCCGCCTTCGTGAGGTCGCGGTCGGTAGCCGGCTACTACGTGTTGCAGGGTCTCGCCTGGCTGTTGCGCGATGCAGCGCAAAACCGACGAACTGTTGCCGTGGCGCAGGGCGCAATTGGCTGCATTTCGGGTAAATTCACGGATCAATGGTGTTGCCCCATACGGCCCGCCGCCTTAGACTGCCGCCCCCTGTAAAACAGAGCCGGTTGGCGCTTTAAGAATTTCGTTGCCCACGAACCGTCGTTGGCGACACCCGAATCGCCCAAATGCCTATATTTTCATAGAGAAATCGATGACCAAGGAACAGTTGCTGGCTATGTCGGCCGATGACTACATGAACGCCGAACAGTTGGCTTTCTTCACAGGCCTGCTGCAAGCGATGAAAGTCGAAACCCACGAGCGCATCGAGCTGAGCCGCGCCACCATCGAAAGCCTGGACACACCTTCGGATCCGGCCGACGTGGCCTCGGTGGAAGAAGAGCGCCACTGGCTAGTCAACGCCATCGAGCGCGACCAGCGCCTGCTGCCGCAGCTGGAAATGGCCCTGGGCCGCATCGCTGACGAAAGCTTCGGCTGGTGCGATGACAGCGGTGAACCCATCGGCCTGCAGCGTCTGCTGATCAGCCCGACCACCAAGTACTGCATCGAAGCTCAGGAACGCCACGAACAGCTCGACCGCCACCAGCGCCAGATCTGATCGTCACGTCCAGCAAAGGCCCCATGAAGCAATTCATGGGGCCTTTTGCGTTTTCGCCTGTTGGGCGCATTTGTTGCTGTGGATGCAATACAGCTGTACTGGCGCGCGCTTTTTCCGCCTGATTGGCGGGCGTATGATGGCTATATCGTTAGGTTGCTAATTAAGTTCCGGAGGGGATGATGAATAGCCGAGTCGATGTCGCCGTCATGATTGGTTCAGGTGTGCCTGCGACACTGCAGGCCATGGGCCGGCGTGTCTGTTGGGTGGTGTTGGTCAATGGTGAGCGCCGTGGTACGGCCTTTGGCAGTCGCAAGGAGGCAGTCGAATGCCAGGCGGCATGGTTGGCGCAACTGCAAAAGGGCAAGGCTGCCTGAGTGTTGGGCCTTAGGGTCATCGTTCGAGCTGGCGCGCCAGGTCACAGGCGTCCTGATGGCGGCGCCGAAAACCTTTGATGCGACCGGTGGTGCGTTCGGCGACATGAAAGAAATCGACGCCGGCGGGAATGACGATGAACCGGGGATTGTTTTTGCCAAGACAAGAAATGCGCTGGACCTCTCGACGGGTTTCGGTGTTTTCGTGCATATTCTTTCCCCTGTAATGCGCTGATGGATACCGGGCCTGTTCTGCGAAGGGCCTGACATTATCTATTGCATCTTTTCCTGCAAATTTGTTGTCAGAACATTACGTTTCCTATCGAGGAAACTGCCGAAAAGCCGTCTTGAGGTCTTGGCTGGCAAGCTAGAGTAACGATTCCTGCCTGCCGCATCGCATGCCTGCACAGACGTTTCGTGCATCGCTTCATTAGTCTTTCATGACATCGACTTGAAATGACCGCGCCCCCGCGCTTTCGCTGGGGGCGCCTGTAACCGGTTCGAGGAATTCTTCATTGGCAGTCAGTACACTGGATACCCACGCGTTGTTCGCCCTGGGCGATTTGCGGGCCAAGTTGGCCAAGCTGTTCCACGGGCGTTTCATCTATGTCACCGAGCAGAGCCCCGATGGCCTGTACATGGCCGAGATCGATACCGATGACGCGCTGGTGGTCGACAACAAGCAGCACCTTGAATTGAAAGTGGGTGACCACTTCCGCGCGGCGGTACTGCCCAGCCGTGAGGGCGGCAAGCTGGAGCTGCGCTTTCGTGAAATCAAGCTGAACGTCTATGGCGTTGGTGACTATGCCTTTGTCTCGGTGCCGGAGGGTGAGGGCATCGTCTTTCGTGAAGGGCAGGGCGTGATGCTGGTGTTCGCGGCGCAGCAACAGGTGCAAGAAGGCCTGGGCAAACTGCTCAAGGCGGTGACCGGCAAGGTCGCCAAATGGCGCAAGGGCGAGCTGACCACCTTCAAGGCCAGCGAATGAGCGACAAGGCGCCCACGGGAAGGGCGCAGTTTCATCGAGAGCACCAGGCGCAGGCCGTCGAGCAGGCCGAACGTCTGTTGGCGCAACGCGAGGCACTGGGCAGCGCCTGGCTGGGCTGGGTCGCGGGCCAGCTGTACCAGCTCAGCCCGCCTGAGTTCGCCGCCATGGTGCGCCGGGAGCTGCAACGCCTGAGTCAGGGCTGAGGCAGTTCCCGATGTCTTGAGAGGGGCGTCAGTTCCCGCCGTCCCGCCCGCTGCTGACTTCTTCCGGCACGGCCTCTCCCGAGGTGCGCTTGCGGAACAACGCCGCCCGGGCCAGCAACAGCGTAGTCACCGGCACGGTGATCGACAGCAGCACCGGAATCAGCCAGGCATGCAGGACTGGGCCTTGCTTGAGCCAGGAGAAATACAGGATCGAGGCCAGGCACACGCACCAGGCGCCCAGGGTCGAGGCCAGCGCCGGTGGGTGCATGCGTTGGAAGTAATCCTTCAGCCGCAGCAGGCCCAGGGCGCCGATCAGGGCGAACAGGCTGCCTGCGAGCAGCAGCAAGGCGGTGACCAGCTCCAGCCAGAGCGGCAGTTCGAGGGCTTCACTCATTCGATCACCTCACCGCGCAGCAGGAATTTGGCCAGGGCGAAGGACCCGACGAAGCCGAACAGTGCGATCAGCAAGGCGCCTTCGAAATAGGTGTCGCTCGCATAGCGGATACCCAGGACCAGCATCATCAGCATGCCCAGGATATAGAGGTAGTCCAGTGCCAGGACCCGGTCCTGCGCAGAGGGGCCACGGAACAGCCTGACCAGTGCCAATGCCATGGCGATGGCAAAGATGAACAGGCTGGCGAGGACGGCGTTGGCAAGCAGGCCTGTCATTCGAAAATCTCCATCAGCGGGCGCTCGTAGGTGTGCTTGAAGTGCTCGATGAAAGCCGCTTCGTCCTCCAGATCGAACACATGCAGCAGCAGGACGCTGCGGTCCAGTGCCAGCTCTGACCAGACTGTGCCCGGTACCACGGTCGTGATCATGGACAACGCCGCCAGGCCATGGGCATCGCGCAGCGCCAGGGGGATGTGGACGAATGCCGAGCGCGGTGGGCGGTGGCCGGCGCACAGCACGCCGCGAGCCACCAGCAGGTTGGAGTGGATGACATCCAGGCCAACACGGCAGATCAGTCGCACGACCGCCCAGGGGCGCCGGACATGGGCATGCTGAGGACGCAGCGGCGCCATCAGCAGCGGCGCAAGGATACCCAGGGCTGCGCCAAGCAACAGGTTACCGGGGCTGACCGACAGGTTGAGCAGCAGCCACAGGCCAAACAGCGACAACGACAGCAACGGGGCGGGAATCAGTCGTCTCATGGCTGCACCTGTATGTCGGCGGTGGTCGGGCCAGGGACCGGACGCGTCGCCATCACGGCCTGGATGTAGGTATCGGGCGTCTGCAGGCTGGCGGCGGTGTCCTGGGTGTAGCGCAGCAAGGGTTCTGCCTGGACGCTGAGCAGAATGCACAGGCCCAACAGGAGGACGATGGGCAGGCATTCATAGCGGCGCAGCAGGGGCGAGGGACGCTCCTCTGGCTTCCAGAAGCGCTGGATGCCCACACGGCCGAAGGCGATCAGCGAGGCCATGCCCGAGAGGATCAACAGCGCCACCAGGCACCAGGCGGAGGCGGACAGTGGCTGCTCGGTGGGCATGCCCAAACCCTGAGGATTGAACAATGCGCTGATCAGGCTCAGTTTGCCGATGAAGCCCGACAGTGGTGGCATGCCGATGATCAGCAGGGCGCAGGCGATGAAGCTCAGGCCCAGGAAGGCCATGGTCCAGGGAATGATCTGACCGATCACCGCTTTTTGTTCGTCGTCCAGGTTGATGCCTTTGGGTGGGTGCAGCGACTCCAGCGGCGAGGGAATCGCATCGTCCTCTTCATCCAGCGGCGCCTCGTTGGCCGAGCGTGAGCGCTCTACCAGCTCGGCAAGCAGGAACAGCGCGCACAGGGCCAGGGTCGAGCTCACCAGGTAGAACAGCGCACTGCCCGTGAGGATCGGCTGGCCGAAACCGATGGCCCCCAGGAGGGTGCCGGCGGAGACCAGGATGCTCAGGCCGGCCAGGCGCTCCAGGCGCTGGGCGGCAAGAATCGAGAGTGCCGCCACCGCCAGCGTGGCCAGGCCACCATAGACCAGCCATTGCCCGCCGAAGTGCGCCGAAGCGCCGGCTTGGCTGGAGAACAGCAAGGTCCACAGGCGCAGCACCGCATACAGGCCAACCTTGGTCATGATCGCGAACAGTGCCGCAACCGGCGCGCTGGCCGAGGCATAGGCCGGCACCAGCCAGAAGTTCAGCGGCCAGATACCGGCCTTGACCAGGAAGGCCATGGCCAGGATTGCCGCGCCGGCATGCAGCAGGCCGCGATCGGCCTCAGGCACCAGCGGGATTTTCAGCGCCAGGTCGGCCATGTTCAGGGTGCCGGTTACCCCGTAGAGCATCGCCGCGCCCACCAGAAACAGCGATGAGGCGAACAGGTTGATGGCGATGTAATGCAGGCCAGCCTTGACCCGAGCCCGTCCCGAGCCATGCAGCAGCAAGCCGTAGGACGCGGCCAGCAGCACTTCGAAGAACACGAACAGGTTGAACAGGTCTGCCGTCAGGAAGGCGCCATACAGGCCCATGAGCTGGATCTGGAACAGGGCATGGAAGCTGGCACCGGCGCCATCCCAGCGGGCCCTGGCAAAGAGCAGGGCGCTGACGCCAATGATGCCGGTGAGGGTCAACAGCAGCGCGGACAGATGGTCCACTACCAGGACGATGCCGAACGGCGCGGGCCAGTTGCCCGGTAGGTAGACGCCGATCGATTCGGCCTGCCCCTGGCTGCGCACCCAGCTGAGCAAGGTAATGGCGATGCCTAGGCCAATCAGGGTGGACAGAAGGTTCAGGCGCCCCTTGAGCGGGCGACGCTTTTCACCCAGCAACAGCATCACGGCTGCGGTCACCAGCGGCAGCAGGATGGGGGCGATGATCAGTTGGTTCATCAGGCTCATTCTTCACGCTCCCGGCCATCGACGTGGTCGGTGCCGGTCAGGCCGCGCGAGGCCAGCAACACCACCAGAAACAGCGCGGTCATGGCGAAGCTGATGACGATCGCGGTGAGTACCAGGGCCTGGGGCAGTGGGTCGGTGTAGTGCAGCAGATCCTGCGTCACCCCCTCCTTGATGATCGGCTCCTTGCCGATGAACAGGCTGCCCATGCTGAAGATGAACAGGTTGACACCATAGGACAGCAGGCACAGGCCCATGATGACCTGGTAGGTACGTGGGCGCAGGATCAGCCAGACCCCGGAGGCGGCGAGCACGCCAATGGCCACGGCAATGACTTCTTCCATCAGGCGGCTCCTGCTTGGCTGGATTTGGTGGGCGTGCCCGGGCGATAGGCGCGTACCGACTGGTGCGCCAGGGCAGTGAGGATCAACAGCGTGGAGCCGACCACGACGGTGTAGACGCCGATGTCGAAGAACAACGCGCTGGCCACATGCACGTCACCCAGCACCGGCAGGTGCAGGTGGGCGGTGTGGGTGGTCAGGAACGGGTAGCCCAAGAACATGGCTCCGGCGCCGGTCAGGGTGGCGCACAGCAGGCCCGTGCCCATCCAGCGCAGGGGGCGCAGGCTCATCTGCGCCTCGACCCATTGGGTGCCAGCGACCATGTACTGGAGGATGAACGCCACCGACATCACCAGGCCAGCGACGAACCCGCCACCTGGTTGGTTGTGGCCGCGCATGAACAAGTACATCGATACCACCAATGCAATCGGCAACAGCAGACGAACCAACGCGGCCGGCACCATCATGAAGCCCAGGGCGGTGTCGGTGGCATGACGCGGGTTGATCAGATCCGTGACCACATCCGGGGCCAGTGAGCGCTGCTGGGCCGGCAACTGCATGCTTTCCTTCGGTGGGCGGAAGCGCCGCAGCAGGGCGAAGACGGTCAGGGCCACGGCCACCAGGACGGTGATTTCGCCGAGGGTATCGAAGCCGCGGAAGTCCACCAGCATCACGTTGACCACATTGGTACCGCCGCCCTGGGGCAGGGCACGGCTCAGGTAGAACGAGGAAATGTCGTTGGGCGTAGGACGGGTCAGCATGGCGTAGGACAAGAGCGCCATGCCACCGCCGACCAGCACGGCCAGCAGCAGGTCGCGCAGGCGACGCAGACGCGCACGTTCCTGGGTTCCGCCCAGCATCGAGACACCCTCGATACGTCGTGGCAGCCAGCGCAGGCCGAGCAGGATCAACACGGTGGTCACCACCTCCACCACCAACTGGGTCAGCGCCAGGTCAGGGGCGGAGAACCAGACGAACGTGATGCAGGTCATCAGGCCGCAGACGCTGACCATGATCAGCGCCGCCAGACGGTGGTACTTGGCCTGCCACGCCGCGCCAATGGCGCAGGCGATAGCGATCAGCCAGAGCGCGACGAACACCCCGGACCCCGGGATTTTCGGCCGGTCACCCCAGGACAGGCCGCTGTGCAGCATCGGCAGCAACCCGGCGAGGAAGGCCGCCAAGGCCAGCATGAACAATTGCTTCTGCAGGCGGCGGGTGGTCAGAAGCCCTTCAAGGCGGCGGGCCAGCAGCATCAGGCGCACCAAGCCTCGCTCGAACAGGCGTTTGCCGTTGAAGCGTTCGATCAGTGGTGGGTGAGGGAAGCGACCTCGACGCAGTTGTTCGCGCAGCAGCAGATAGAGCACCACGCCGCCGCACATGGCGATCAGGCTCATGATCAGCGGAGCGTTCCAGCCGTGCCAGATGGCCAGGCTGTATTCAGGCAAGGTCCCGCCGACCACCGGCAGTGCGGCGGCGGCCAGCAACGGGCCGACCGACTGGGCGGGGAAGATGCCTACCACCAGGCAGGTCAGCACCAGCAGTTCTACTGGTGCGCGCATCCAGCGCGGTGGCTCGTGAGGGGTGTGCGGTAGGTCCTGGGCGGTCGGGCCGAAGAAGACATCGACGGTAAAGCGCAGCGCGTACGCCACGCTGAAGGTCCCCGCCAGGGTGGCGATCACCGGCAAGGCGGCCTCGACCCAGGCCGTGGAGCTGATGAAGACTGTTTCGGCGAAGAACATTTCCTTGGACAGGAAGCCGTTCATCAGGGGGACACCCGCCATCGAGGCGCTGGCTACCATGGCCAGGGTGGCGGTGAACGGAATCAGGCGGAACAGCCCACTGAGGCGGCGAATGTCACGGGTGCCGCTTTCGTGGTCGATGATGCCAGCGGCCATGAACAGCGAGGCCTTGAAGGTGGCGTGGTTGAGGATGTGGAACACCGCGGCCACGGCAGCCAGCGGGCTGTTAAGACCCAGCAGCAGGGTGATCAGGCCCAGGTGGCTGATGGTCGAGTAGGCCAGCAGGCCCTTGAGGTCGTTCTGGAACATGGCGCAGAAAGCGCCGAGCAGCAGGGTCATGGCACCGGCGCCGCCGACGATCCAGAACCACTCCTCGCTGCCGGAAAGCACCGGCCAGAGCCGGGCCAGCAGGAACACTCCCGCCTTGACCATGGTGGCCGAGTGCAGGTACGCGGAGACGGGGGTGGGCGCTGCCATCGCATGGGGCAGCCAGAACTGGAAGGGGAATTGGGCGCTTTTACTCAGCGCACCGATCAGGATCAAGGGAAGCAGGATGGGATACAGTGCATGTTGGCGAATCAGTTCGCCGGCAGCCAAGACCTTGTCCAGGTCGTAGCTGCCGACCACATGGCCGAGCAGCAGCACCCCGACCAGCATGCACAAACCGCCAGCGCCCGTGACCATCAGCGCCATGTAGGCGCCGCGGCGGGCATCGCTGCGGTGGTGCCAATAGCCGATCAGCAGGAAGGAGAACAGGCTGGTCAACTCCCAGAAGAACACCAACTGGATCAGATTGCCGGAGATCACCAGGCCGAGCATGGCGCCCATGAATGCCAGGAAGAAGGCAAAGAAGCGGGGCACCGGGTCTTGGGGCGACATGTAGTAGCGCGCGTACAGCGACACCAGTGTGCCGATGCCGAGCACCAGCAGGGAGAACAGCCAGGCGAAGCCGTCCATGCGCAGGACCAGGTTCAGGCCAAGGCTGGGCAACCAGAGGAACTCCTCGCGGATGACGCCGCCATGGGCGATCTGCGGGTACATCAAGGCCACCTGGATGGTGCCCGCCAGGGCGACAAGCCCGGCGAGAATGGACTCTGCGTTGCGTGCGTTGTGCGGCAGCACGGCTGCCAGGCAACTGCCCACGAACGGCAGAAGCAATAGCACTATCAATGACATAGCGTTCTAATCTGGAGGAGTTTGCCAAGGATCATACGTGCCGAGGAGTTGATCACCAACACGCAAGCGGTTGAACATTCCTACATATGGGGTGTGAAAAGCTGTTTTTTTATAACAGTTTTTTTCAAAGCATAGCTGCTGAGCAGGACTTCACAGGCCCGGTTCGCGTTCGTGGGCGTCGCGGCTTTCCTGCGGGGCCGGGCGCTCGTCGGTGCGGCGGATCTTCAATTCGCTGACCACCACGGCAATCACGATCAACACCCCCCCGAGCAGCGCCAGGCCTGGCAGCCGCTCCCCGGCAATGCGCCCGACAATGCCGGCCCACACCGGTTCGCCGGCATAGATGAGGGTGGCGCGGGTGGGTGACACGGACTTCTGTGCCCAGTTCATCGCCACCTGGATCACCGCGCTCATGGCGCCCAGGCCGATGGCGCTGCACAGAAGCAGCCAAGAGAAGTCCGGGATGCGTTCCTGGGTCGGGACAATCATGAGAAACGCCAGGGCCGAGGCGGTCAGCAGTTGAACCACCGTGACACGACGCACATCGACCTGGCCGGCATAGCGGCTGATCAGGATGATCTCGGCCGCGATGGCCACGGCGCTGACCAAGGTCAGCAGCTCGCCCTCGCTGAGGTTCAGGGTTCCGCTGTCAGGGCCGGCTACCAGGATCAGCCCGATGAAGGCCAGGCCAATCCCCAGGCTTGGCATCAGCCCTGGGCGACGCCCAAGCACCAGCCACTGCAGCAGCGGCACGAAAGGCACGTAAAGGGCGGTGATGAACGCCGATTGGCTGCTACTGATGGTCTGCAGGCCCATGGTCTGCAAGCCATACCCGAGCATGATCGACACGCCGATGAGCATGCCGGCCTTGAGTTCGGTCAGGGTCAGCCCCGGCAGCGAGCGTGCCGACACCAAGCCTACGAACAGCGCTGCGGCGGCAAAACGCAGGCCGACGAAGAACATCGGGCCGCTGACCGACATGACGTTATGCACCAACAGAAAGGTGCCACCCCAGAGCATGGTGATGAACACCAGCACCAGTTCCGCCTTGCTCAGGCGTAGAGATACGAGGGGCGTCGATGGGGTGGAGGATGGGCTCATGGTCTTGCGCGCTCGTAGAGGGCGGCGCACAATCGGCCGCAAAGTGGGCAGTATACTGCGCAACCTTGATCTGTGAGCAATATAGTGCACAAAGATTCCTCGCACCGTGCCTCGGTGCTGCAACATGTCAGCCAGAACATCCGCCAACTGCGCCATGCCGCAGGGTTGAGCCAGACGGCGCTGGCCGAACGTTCCGGGGTCAGCCGGCGCATGCTGGTCGCCATCGAGGCCGGCGAGAAGAACGTCAGCCTCACCACGCTCGACCTGATCGCCGAAGCGCTGGGCGTGGGCTTCAGTACGCTGATCCAGGCGCCTGGACAGCGCGATCCGAGTCGAATCAACGAGCTCGCCTGGGCAGGCGAGCATCCCCTGAGCAAGGCGGTGTTGCTGGGCAGCAGCCCCGCCTTGCGTGAAGTCGAATTGTGGGAGTGGACCCTGGCGCCAGGCGAGTGCTATGTCAGCGACGCTGACGCCGAGGGGTGGAGCGAGCAGATCTACGTGGTGGCAGGCTGCCTGACGCTACTGATCGAAGCGCGCGAGCTGCGTTTGCAGGTCGGCGAGTTCTACGTGTTTCCTAGCAATTGCCGGTACGCCTATCGCAATGACGACAGCGAGCCCACGCGGTTCGTGCGCAACGTGGTGATCTGACCCTTCAGGCGTTGTATTCGCCAAGCAGTTGCTCGGTGCTCTCGACCCGGGCATAGGCGAATGCCAGGGCAGCCATGGATGTGGCCTGGACCTGGGCGGCAGGGACCTGTTTGCCGGCAAAGTCCAGGGGCAAGGTGGCGCAGGCGTCATGGGCCACCGCGACCTGGTAGCCATGATCGGCGGCGGCGCGGGTCGCGGCATCGATGCACATATGGCTCATGCTGCCGACGATGGTCAGGGCCTTGACCTCATGCTGGTCCAGCAGGGCTTTGAGGTTGGTGTCACGAAACGCATTGACCTGATGCTTGAGCACCACCGGTTCCCCAGGCTTCGGTGCCACCTTGGCGTGGATCTGCGCACCTTCGGAAGCCGGGGCGAAGAACGGCGCATCGGCGCTGTCGAACTCATGGCGAACATGCACCACCAGATCACCCCGTCCACGCGCGGCGTCGAGCAGGCGTGCGGCGTTGTCGGCGGCCGCTTCGGCACCGTCGAGGGTCCACTTGCCGCCGGGGAAATAGTCGTTCTGGATATCGATGATGATCAGGGCCTGCTTGCTCATGCTGCCTCCTGTGGCAGTAGTGGTTGGATGAGGATAGTTATAGGCTTGGGCGATTACCTTTGGGATTGGCGCGATCGACACAATGACGGCAAAAACTGACAGCCCCGGCATCCTGGAGATTGGCGTACTGGTCTACCCAGGGGCCCAAAACGCCGCAGTGATGGGCCTGACCGACCTGTTCGCAGTCGCCAACCGGGTTGCCGCAGAACTCGGCGCGGGCGAGCTGCCGACGTTGCGCGTCAGCCACTGGCAGGTCGAAGGTGACGGGCAGATGCGGGTGATCCATGACAGCTTGGCGCACCCCTCGCACGACGTTCGTGCGCTGGTGATTCCGCCAAGCCTGGCCTCGGCGCCCGCCCCTGCGGTGCTCGAGCATCATCGCGCCGCGTTGTGCCAGTGGCATGGGCAGGGCACGGTGCTCGCCTCGGTGTGCATCGGCGTGTT
Organism: Pseudomonas sp. NY15354; assembly: GCF_048068075.1. Taxonomy (NCBI): domain Bacteria; kingdom Pseudomonadati; phylum Pseudomonadota; class Gammaproteobacteria; order Pseudomonadales; family Pseudomonadaceae; genus Pseudomonas; species Pseudomonas sp. NY15354. Next base: position 7,213 of record NZ_JBLUPV010000035.1, on the reverse strand, counting down.
TTTCATCGCCGCCAGTGGTTTGCTCGATGGTCGCCAGGCCAGTACTCACTGGAATTACGCGCAGGCCCTGGCCGAGCGCTTCCCCAAGATCGAGGTCGCGGCCAACCAGCCGTTGCTCGATGACGGCGACATCCTGACCTCGGCAGGCCTGATGGCATGGACGGACCTGGGGCTGTGCTTGCTGGAGCGCTTTCTCGGCGCAACCTTGGCCCGCGAAACCGCGCGGTATCTGGCGGTCGAGCCGCTTGCGACGACCTCGCCCAGCGCACGCTTCACCCCCTGCCTGGACCATGGCGACGAAGCGGTGCTCAAGGTTCAGCACTGGTTGCAGGGCAGTGGCGCACAGGAGGCGGACCTTGCGACCATGGCGCTGTGCGCAGGGCTCGAGCCGCGCACCTTCCTGCGCCGTTTCCGGGCGGCGACAGGCATGCGGCCGACCGAGTATTGCCAACAGGTGCGCGTGGTGAGGGCGTGCCGGCTACTGGAGTTCACGCGGCGCAGTGTGGATCAGATCGCCTGGGGCGTGGGTTATCAGGACCCGGGAGCGTTTCGCAAGGTCTTCCAGCGCATCACCGGATCGACGCCCAGTGACTACCGCCGGCGCTTCGTCGCCCAGGCATGAAAGACCGTGGCCGTCATTGCGGGTGCGGCCCCGGGCCTTCCTCGGCCAGGCGATCCTGATGATTGCGCAGCGGGCACTCCTTGAGTGACAGGCAGCCGCAACCGATGCAGCCGTCCAACTGGTCGCGCAACAGGGTCAGTTCGTCGATGCGGCGATTGAGGTCTTCACGCCAGCGAGCCGAGAGTCGGCTCCAGTCCTCCGCGGTCGGGACATGGTCATCGGGTAGGCTGTCGAGGGCCTTGGCAATGTCGGCAAGGGCGATACCCAGTCGCTGCGCCATCTTGATCACGGCGACCCTGCGCAGCATAGAGCGCGGGTAGCGGCGCTGGTTGCCGGCGTTACGGGTGCTGTGGATCAGCCCCTTGGTTTCATAGAAGTGCAGTGCGGTGACCGCCACGCCGCTGCGTGCCGCCAACTGGCCGACGCTCAGCATCATCTGATGGGTGCCAGGCATGAAAAATCCCTTGACCTTGAGTTAACTGGAGGTTTTACCCTTGTTAGCCATCGTGCAGCAAGCATCCGGAACAAGGAGACTGTCCATGGCGGCTCAGCCCCATTCTTTATGGTTCACTCAGATGATTGAATACGAAGTGCCGGCAGCCTGCCAGCATGCGTTGGCGGATGCCTTGGTGCTGCGCAGTGAGGAACTGGCCGCGCGCTGTGAGGGATTGCTGGGCGTCAGTATTCAAGCCAGCGATGACGGCAGTCGGGTGCTCCAGTATCTGCAATGGCAATCACGCCAGGAATGGGCGGCCGCCGCCAGCTTCTTCGTCGAGGAGCCTTTTCTCGACCTGTTGTGCATGCACCAGGCGCGGGGCGTTAACTTCGCCGCCTTCCAGACCTTGCGCAGCCTCGTACGAGGCGAAGACGGTGGCCTGCATTGCCAGGTCGGTGAACCTCAGGCGTACCATGGGGCGTAGTGCGGGTAACGATCCAGACGTGCGCCGATGACCATCTCCGCGATCCACGACGCCAGGATCGAGCTGTAGCCTTTCTGACTCTCTTCGCTGGACAACGCATGGTCGGCCCCGTCGACGATGCGATGGGTCAGGGAATGGGCAGCAACGAACGCCGAGCGGTAGCTCATCAGCGTATTGTGCGGCACGTAGTCGTCGTGCTCCGACTCCACCAGCAGCACATCACCGCCGAATTCGGCGCAGGCAGCCAGGGCGCGATTGTCGGCCGGGCCCAGAATCCGCTGACGGTAGTTGTTCAGGCGCTGGCGGTCCAAGGCTTGCTTGGGGGTGCCCCAGTCTTCGTCCCAATACAACGCCGGAACCCGCAAGGCCAACCATTTGACCGGCCGCTGGGTGGTCAGCAGGGTCGCCAGGTAGCCACCATAGCTACTGCCGATCAGGGCGATGGCGCTCGGGTCCACTGCCGGGTGGCTGGCCAGTCGGTCATAGGCGGCCAGCAGGTCATCGAGGTTCTGTTGGCGGGTGACGGTCAGGCGCTGGCTTTCGGTCTTCTCGTGGCCACGCAAATCGAAGGTCATGCACACGCAGCCCAGCCCGGTGATCTGCCGGGCCCGGGCCAGGTCGCGCTGCTGGCTGCCGCCCCAGCCGTGGACGAAGAGAATGGCCGGCATCTTACTCCCGGGGCTGACCACCGTGCCGGCGATGCGGCCGTCCTCGACCTGCAGCTCCACGGTTTCACTTTGAATGGTCATGGTGGCGTATCCGCGCATACTTGCTGAGTTGTCCAAGTTCACTGTCGTTTCCCTGGTAGAAAAGTGTGGCGTCGGCGGGCAGCCTGGCGGTGCCGAAGACTTCGTGGCTCGACGCGCGCACCTGTTGCAGGGCCGGGTCGTCGGCGAAAGCCTGAAGCGCCAGGACCTCGGCGCTGCTGGCTCCACCCAGGCGCCATGATTGCTCCAGCACACCGCTGCGCAGGTGCTGGCGAGCGTCCAGGCCACGGGCGATATCGTAGTTGCGACGCGAAGCGATGAACCCTGGAAAGTGCTGCAGTGCAGCGCGTTCATAGGTCATCGCCTGGGTGATCGCCAGGCGTAGATGATCTTCCAGCGGCAGTTGCAACAATGCCTCATAGCCCCCTCGGACCACGATCAGGTCGGAACCGCCATATATTTCAGTGCCCTGGTGATCGTGAGTCAGGCGCTGGGTGCCGTAATAGCTGCAGCGCAGTTGCCCCACGTGCACTTGACCGACGCTGAAGGTTTGCACCTGTTCCAGGTGCTCCTCGAGCACGAGACCGACGAGCGCCAAGGCTTTATCGTCCATCTGCGCAAGCATCGGCTCCAGGTCCTGTGCGTCTTCTATCACCGCTTGCCCTCGGCCGGCGCAGGCCTGTACCGGCTTGACCCGCAGCGGCCCCTCGCGTAGCAGCAAGTGTGCTGCCTGTCGTGCGTCGGCCTTGTTGAAGACGGTATAGCCGCGCAAAAGTGCATCGCACGCGTCTTGGGCGAAGGCGTCGCTCCATCCCGGGGGGAAGTTGGCATTGGCCGGCAGAGGGTGGGAAATCGCCTTGGTCGCCACGAACGGGAAGGGCACCACACCACCGAACAGATCGTCCTCGTCGAGGATGCCGATGGCGCGGTAGCGTTGTGGATCAACCAAGGTTTCGGTGGGCAGGTAATAGTAGGCGCCGGTGCCGGACGGCGGCGGGAGGGGTTCCACGCGCGCGATGCCCAGCAGGCGAGCCAGGTAAGCGGCGATTTTGAGATGGACCGCGTGCTCGTGCTCGGGGGTGTGCTCACGGGTATCGAGCAGGACAACGGCGGTTTTCGGATCGCTGGACGGGGGCATAGGCGATGTCTGTCCGCTGGGGTGTATGGAGTCTGAAGGCACTTGGGCGGGCAAAGTTCAGCCGAAATGATCAGTGGCCGTCGCACGCTGAAGCAGCTCGGCGATTGCGGGGCATGGCTGGCTGCTCCATTATCAATGGCCTGGAATAGCCGACGATGTATCCCGCAGGAGTGCGAATGAATATTCAGTCCCCAATTCAGCAAAGTGTTCCGGCCCGTTTGGCGCGTGTGCGCGAGGTGATGGTCGGCGAAGGCGTGGATGCCCTGCTGGTGCCTTCGGCCGACCCTCATCTATCCGAGTATCTGCCAGGCCACTGGCAGGGTCGTCAGTGGCTGTCTGGCTTTCATGGCTCGGTGGGGACTTTGGTCGTCACGGCGGACTTTGCCGGCCTATGGGCCGATAGTCGGTACTGGGAACAGGCTCAGCATGAACTGGCGGGCAGTGGCATCGAGCTGATGAAGTTGCTGCCTGGCCAACCGGGGGCACTGGAATGGCTTGGCGAGCATGTTCGGCAACAAGGGGCGGTGGCCGTCGACGGAGCAGTCATGGCGCTGGCGTCCGCCCGACAACTGCAGGAGCGACTGCAGGGCCGGGAGGTGCGCTTGCTGACCCACCTGGACTTGCTGGGGCAGGTCTGGGACGGGCGGCCGGCGCTGCCCGGCAATCCGGTCTATCAGCACCTGCCGCCTCATGCCACCGTCAACCGCGCGGAAAAACTCGCCGAACTGCGTCGGACCTTGACTGAGCGGGGCGCCGATTGGCACTTCATCGCGACGCTCGATGACATCGCCTGGCTGTTCAATCTGCGCGGCAGCGATGTGTCCTACAATCCGGTGTTCGTTTCGTTCGCTTTGATCGGTCAGGAGCAGGCGACGCTGTTCGTTGGCCTGGACAAGATCGACGATCACCTGCGCCATGTGCTTGCAGTCGATGGGATCACGGTGCGCGATTATGCCGAGATCGGTCAGGCGCTGGCGGCGATCCCGCCGCAGGCCCGCCTGCTGGTGGATCCGGCACGTGTCACCACTGGCTTGCTGGAGCATCTTGATGCCGAGGTGCGATTGCTCGAGGGGATCAACCCGACCACCTTGAGCAAGTCGCGCAAGCGTGACGAAGATTTGGTGCATATCCGTCAGGTGATGGAGCAGGATGGCGCGGCGTTGTGCGAATTCTTCGCCTGGTTCGAGGCCAACCTGGGCAAGCAAACCATTACCGAGCTGACCGTCGACGAGCGGCTGAGCGCGGCGCGTGGTCGTCGGCCGGGGTTCGTGTCGTTGAGCTTCTCGACCATCGCAGCGTTCAACGCCAATGGCGCCATGCCGCACTACCGAGCGACCGAAGAGTCCCATGCGGTGATCGAAGGCGATGGCTTGCTGCTGATCGATTCCGGTGGCCAGTATGTGGGAGGCACCACCGATATCACCCGGATGGTACCGATCGGCAGCCCCAGCCTTGAGCAGAAGCAGGATTGCACCCGAGTGCTCAAGGGCATGATCGCCTTGTCGCGGGCATACTTCCCCCGCGGGATCCTGTCTCCATTGCTCGATGCCATCGCCCGTGCGCCGATCTGGGCTGACCAGGTCGATTATGGACACGGCACCGGCCATGGCGTGGGCTATTTCATGAATGTCCATGAGGGGCCACAGGTCATTGCCTACCAGGCACCGACCCTGCCGCAGACGGCCATGCAGGTGGGGATGATCAGCTCCATCGAGCCAGGTACCTACCGGCCAGGAGCCTGGGGAGTGCGAATCGAGAACCTCGTCGTGAACCGTGAGGCGGGCAAGAGCGAGTTTGGCGACTTCCTGAGTTTCGAGACCTTGACCTTGTGCCCGATCGATACCCGTTGCCTGATCCCCGAAATGCTTGGGACGGACGATATCCAGTGGCTCAATCGCTACCATGCGATGGTGCGTGAGCGTTTGGCGCCGTTGTTGAAGGGGGAGGCCCTGGCCTGGCTCGATGCGCGTACGGCGCCTCTCTGATCGGTGTCGGTGTAACAATGAAAAGGGCAGCCGATGGGCTGCCCTTTTTCATGTCACTTGCACAGGACGATCATGCTACGGCTGGTGTAGCCGGCAGGGTTGATGCCGAACAGGTAGTCGCCTGGTTCTTCGTCGGTCTCGCCGGAGCGGGCGATGACCTTGTAGCCGCGTTTGCCACAGGAGGTGGCCGCCTTGCTGTAGCACTTATCCCACGAGGAGGAGAGGCCTGAGCAGTTGATGTGCAAGCCCTTCTTCCCCCGTTTCACCTCCGTCTTGGCGGTGGCGGCGCATCCAGCTATGGCCAAAATGGCCAGGATGAGAAAAATACGTTTCATTCCTGTCCTTAAAAGCAGAGCCGACCAGCATGCCTGGCCCTGTCGTTTTCTCGCTTTTCTTCCTGAAGTTTCTCCAACATCCCTGTTTTGTACAGTAAATAGCGTAAAGATCAAATTCTTATGACAGCTTAGTCAGCCAGGCAGGGTGCGACAATGGGAAATATCGTGTCAAACGAAAATATTTCTCATGTCAGTCTGCCGCTACGGCGGCGGGCGCTTCACGGCGCATCGACAATGTAGCGCCCACCGATGCGGTGATGATCGCCAGAATCGCCAGCCATTGCGCGAATGTCAGAACCTCACCCAGGAACAGCAAGCCTGAAAGCGCCGCAATGACAGGCTCAATGCTCATCAAGGTGCCGAAGGTTCGGGCGGGCATCTTGGTCAGGGCAATCATTTCCAGGCTGTAGGGGAGGGCTGTCGAGAGGATCGCCACGCCCAACGCCACCGGGAGCAAAGCAGGTGTCAGTAGGGCGCTGCCCGCATGGGCGATGCCGATAGGGGCGACGAACAGGGCGGCGACCAGAACGCCAAGGGCGGCGGTCTGAATGCCATGTTCAGATCCTGCACGCTGCCCGTAAAGAATGTAGAGCGCCCAGCAGACCCCAGCTCCCAAGGCATAGGCTGCGCCTGTCGGGTCGATCGCGTTGCCCGATTGGCCGATAGGAATCAGCAGCAATAGACCAACGACTGCCAGGCCGATCCAGAGAAAGTCCACGACCCGGCGTGATGCGAGGATCGCCACGGCCAGGGGACCGGTGAACTCCAGCGCGACGGCGATTCCCAATGGGACCGTGCGCACGGACATATAGAAGAGCAAATTCATGCCCCCGAGGGCTAGGCCGTAAATGACCACGCTGCGCAGGGCTGCAGCACTCATGCGTGCGCGCCATGGCCGCAGCAGGAGCAGCATGATGACGCTGGCAAATATCAGGCGCAGAGCAGTGGTGCCTTGGGCTCCGACGGCAGGAAACATGGTCTTGGCCAGGGAAGCGCCGGATTGGATCGACGTCATGGCGATGATCAGCAGGCCGATGGGAAAGAGGGTGGCGGCCAGGCTGCGAGACGGGGTGTTCATTTAGGTGGGGCAATCCTTTTATATAGAGAGGGGGCGCAGTGAGCACTATAGTGCGCAATGGCGTTGTCTGGCCGCAAGAGCGTGAAGGCAATGTTTTTGAAAATAAGTGTTGACGGGGTTTCGAATCCCCTTATAATGCGCCCCACTTCCGACACAGTCGAAACGCAAAACTCCTTGAGAATCAACGAGTTGAACGCTTCAGGTAGTATCGGAAGGGCTTCGATCTTCTGATCGGCAGCGGTGAAAAAGGCAGTTGACAGCAGGTTTTAACGCTGTATGATTCGCCTCCCGCTACGAGAGATCGCAGCGAGTTAAGTGGTTGAAGTTGAACGGGTTTCTCGGAAAAAACTTCAAAATAAACGCTTGACAGACTTAGAGGAAAGCGTAGAATGCGCGGCCTCGGTTGAGCAAAGCGCTTAACCAAATCG
>NZ_JBLUPV010000034.1:0-54354 GCF_048068075.1 Pseudomonas sp. NY15354 | reverse complement strand
TGACCGCTTCGATCTTGAATTCTTCGGGGTAACGCTGACGACTCATGGCACCTCCTATTTGGGCCTCATTATGAGGCTTGGAGGTGTCTACGAAACCAGGGGCGATTCACTCCCCGGTTGGTTCTGACCTGCTGATAGGCCTCCCATATCACGCGCTTCGCTATGTTGTAAGGTTTGTTCGAACTCACGCCACTCATCCCCTGAGGTTGACAGCGTTCGTTGACAGGATAACGCCTCCCCTTCGCTCCGCCTTCATTACAAAGGCTTCATCACTACTACAGGAGGCTCCGCCCCTCATTCCAGCATTGGTATTCTTCCTCATGGTTTTAGCCATTTGTCATTTTCCTTTGCATCTGGAACAAGGTTCTCACGTTCCGTACCCAAGCCTGTATGGAGATCATGCCGCCTTTACACCGGCTGCCACTGGGGCCGTAAGCAGGTAACGCCCCAACTCGTCCTGAAGCCAGTACTCAACCTCAGTTTCGACAGCACTTTAGGGAATAACGATGCGTCATCGGACGGTTTGCTTTCGCTCATCTTCTCCATACTCACCTGCCATCATCATGGGATGACTTTTCCTCGGTTGCTCACCACCGCACCCTTGGATGCAGCAGCACCGGGTGGTTTGAAGCCTGCTCCTGCAAGCCGACTTCGGAAGGCCTACTTCCATCTTCGGTACAGCATCACAGGTCATACGACCTGTGTTCGTGACACACAGTACTGGTTGCCTTTCTTCGTCTGGTGCATTTCCGGGTCGCGTTTGCCTTCCTTGTTCTTGGTCGAACTGGGTGCGTGGATGATCGTGGCATCGACGATCGTGCCCTGGCGCAGCGACAAGCCTTTATCTCGCAGGTACGCGTTGATGGTTTCCAGAATGCCCGCCGCCAACTGGTGCTTCTCCAGCAGGTGCCGGAAGTTCATGATCGTCGTGTCTTCGGGGATCGGGGCGCTGAGCGCCAGTCGAGCGAACTGGCGCATCGAGGTGATCTCGTACAACGCTTCCTCCATGGCTGGGTCGCTCAGTGAAAACCAGTTTTGCAGCAGATGAATGCGCAGCATGGTTTCCAATGCATAGGGTTTGCGACCGCCACCTGCCTTTGGGTAATGCGGCTCGATCAACGCGATCAGTCCGCTCCGCGGTACGACCTGTTCCATCTCGGCCAGGAAACGCTCACGACGGGTTTGCTTGCGCTTACCGGCATATTCGAAATCGGAGAAGCTCATCTGACTCATGGGCAAGACTTGTTGGCGTGGATGAACGGAGCGCTATTTCAGCACAGGTCAGGCTGCCTGTGCTGACTTGATCGGAGTTTCCCTAACTGGCCGCGTATGCTGGCTGATATTAAGGGATTTTACCTGATTGGTAGTTTTGTCAGCTTCTGGTTAGGTTTATGGGCGTCCGGTTGAGCGATGGGCTGGCGCTCTCAAAGATACGCTGTCAACGGAATCCAGTAAGCAGATGAGGTTGGCTTTGCAATGTCCATTAGTCAGCTTGCCTCCTTGCGTGAGCATGGCTATTACTTAGCCTCAAGCACGGAGGGCTACATATGCAATCAAGATTCGTTATCGTTCCGGCAATACCAAAAGATCAAGACTCCTTCCGCGTGGGAGTTCGGTTCTATGCGACAACGGTCTCAGATGGCTTTGACATATATGATAATCAAGACAAGATTCGCATAAAGCGGGGATTTTCCAGTCGTGCGGCAGCTGAACAGGAATGTGCTCGAATGAACGCCGAGTCTGGTAACCCCGGAGAGCTTTTCCCGCTGCCGCGTGTCGAATGAGCATCCCATTGAGGATTCGTTGTAACCGGCCTCTGCAGCCATCACTCCACCTAAAGATGGCCACTAGCCACTCCTGACCGGGAGATGCTCTACAGCAACAGCGGCGAGAAGGGATATGTAGGTTATCCATTCTACAATCCAACCTCAGGTGCATCTGTACGCTGAAGCTGCCTCAGCTGAGAGTCAAGTAGATGTGGCATGTGCTAGCCTGCGGATTCCACGCTGACTCGAACATCCATTCCACGCGCATCCGGACACCGATTCCACAGCGATCCGGACACTTTCCTGGCAAGCAGCCACACAGGATTTCTTCACTACCATCGACCTCTTTTTCGAAGCGAAGAGGTCGTCGTGGAGCGTTTGTCCATGCGTAAAACACGAGAGGTGCTGCGCCTCAAGTTCGACTGCGGCCTGTTCGTGCGCAAGATCGCCCGCAGCCTGGGCATTGGTCACAGAAGTGCCGGTGATTACCTCTGTCGCTTTGCCGCCAGCGGCCTCAGCTGGCCCTGCTCGTTGTCCAATGCCGAGTTGGAGCAGCAACTGTTCCCGCCGCCCCGGTGGTTTCCAGTGAGCGGCGGCCACTGCCCGACTGGGCCTGGGTGCATACCGAACTGCGCCGCCTCGGCGTGCCCCTGGCACTGCTCTGGCAGGAGTACCGCCTGAGCCAGCCGCAGGGCTTCCAGTACAGCTGGTTCTGTGAGCATTACCGAGCCTGGCAGGGCAAGCTGGACGTGGTGATACGTCAGGAGCATCGCGTCGGCGAGAAACTGTTCGTCGATTACGCTGGGCAAACAGTACCGGTGATCGACCGCCACAGCGGTGAGATCCGTCAGGCGCAGGTATTCGTCGCGGTGCTGGGTGTCTCCAGCTACACCTTCACCGAGGCCACCTGGTCGCAGCAGTTGCCGGACTGGCTGGGCTCGCATACCCACTGCTTCGCTTTCCTTGACGGGGTGACGGAGATCGTGGTGCCGGACAACCTGCGCAGCGCGGTGAGCAAGAGCCATCGCTACGAGCCGGATATCAACCCGAGCTACCTCGATCTGGCCGAGCACTATGAGGTGGCAGTGGTGCCGACGCGGGCGCGCAAGCCGCGACAAGGCCAAAGCCGAGGTGGGCGTGCAGGTGGTCGAGCGCTGGATTCTCGCCGCCCTGCGCAACCCCCAGTTCTTCTCCCTGGCGGAACTGAGCATGGCCATCGGTCTGCTACTAGAGTGACTCAACCAGCGCCCGCTCAAGAAGCTGCCGGAACAGCCGTACGTCTATGCGGAGTGGAAGAAAGCGCGGGTGCATATCGACTACCACGTCGAGGTCGATGGCCACTACTACTCGGTGCCGTATCAGATGGTGAAGCAACTCGAAGAGCGCATGACCGCGCAAACCATCGAGTGCTTCCACGCCAACCAGCGGGTGGCCAGCCACCTGCGCTCGCCGCACAAGGGCCGGCACAGCACGCTGCCCGAGCATATGCCCAAGAGCCATCGCGAGCATGCCGAGCGGACGCCGCAGCGGCTGATCCGCTGGGCCGAGCAGACCGGGCCGAACACCGCCGGCGTGATCAGCCACATCCTCGAACGCCGCGTCCATCCGCAACAGGGCTACCGCGCCTGCCTGGGCATCCTGCGCCTGGGCAAGCACTACGGTGAGAAACGCCTGGAGGCCGCCTGCCGTCGCGCGATCAGCCTCGGCGCGTGCAGTTACAAGAACCTCGAATCGATCCTGCGCCAAGGCCTGGAAAACCTGCCCCTGGCTCAAGCTAACCTGCCCCTGCTACCGGACGACCACGCCAATCTGCGCGGCCCCGGCTGCTACCACTGACGCCAAGACAATCCACCATGCTGCCTCATCCGACCCTGGATGAGCTCCAGACCCTGCGTCTCAACGGCATGCTCGAGACCCTCACAGAGCAACTGAAGACCTCGGACATCGACAGCCTGAATTTCGAGGAGTGGCTCGGCCTACTGGTCGACCGTGAACTGACCGAACGCGACGACAAGCGCCTGAGCAGCCGTCTGCGCCAAGCCCGACTCCGCCATAACGCCTGCCTCGAAGACATCGACTATCGCAGCCCGCGCGGACTGGACAAGGCGCTGATCCTGCAACTGCGTAGCGGCCAGTGGCTGCGTGACGGTCTCAACCTGATCATCGATGGCGCCACCGGCGTCGGCAAAACCTGGCTGGACTCCGCCCTGGCCCACCAAGCCTGTCGCGACGGCTGCAGCGTGCGCTACCTGCGCTTGTCGAGGCTGCTGGAAGAACTGGGCCTGGCCCATGGCGACGGGTGCTACGCCAAGCTGATGAGCAGCTACGCCAAGACCGACCTTCTGATCCTCGATGACTGGGGCCTGGCTCCGTTCACCGCCGACCAACGCCGCGACATGCTGGAACTGCTGGACGACCGCTACGGCCAACGCTCGCCCCTGATGACCAGTCAGATGCCGGTGGATAACTGGCACGAATTGATCGGCGATCCAACCCTGGCCGACGCCATCCTCGAGCGCCTGGTGCACAACGCGTATCGGATCAATTTCAAGGGCGAATCGATGCGCAAGCAGGTAAAGGAATTTACGACGTCAGGCACCTCAGACTTACAGTACCCCCCGCGTCGCTGCGTTCCGACTGCCTGTCCGAATGAGCGTGGAACAGGTGTGATCAGCGTGGGCTGAGTGTCCGAATGGCGTGGAATCCGCACCTTGCAGTTCACGACCTGCGCATCGCCGCTCGCGCCGACCTACTGGCGGGCAACAGCGGTTCGAGTAAATCGCTCAGTTACCTGGATCTGCTTGACCCGCTGCTGACCTAGCCCCAACTCATGACCAGCCGGGTACTACGAAAAACCGTGCATCGCCTTCAACCCTGAGCGCAACATGGCCACCCACAACCTGGAAACCGTCAAGCTGTACGGTATCAGACCGCGACGCCTGGCAACATCTGCACGAATGCCAGGATTGACAAAAAGTCAAAGCACGAGCAGGATGAATCCGTATCATTCGATACGGTTGGATCTGGAGATTCGCCATGCTCCAAGCTCGCTTCTATCACGCCGGTTGCGCTGTTTGCGTCTCAGCAGAGCAGACTCTACTCCATCTGCTTGATCCAAAGGTGGAGGTTGAAGTTGTGCATCTGGGGGAGCAACCGGACCGCCTGGCTGAAGCCGAAAACGTCGGTGTCGTCTCGGTACCGGCACTAGTGGTCGATGGCCAGGTACTACATTTGAACTTCGGCGCCGCCCTGCAGGATCTCAAGTAACTTTTTCAATACCCGCGGCGTCTCCTCGCTCACTCTCTTCTTAGGAACGAGCGGCGTCCGCTTGATCAAACACCCTATAGATCACCACACCGAATAAGCTGACAGAGCAAACCGCCCCATAACTTCACGTAACCGCAGACTGCTACCCTCAACTGCGCGCCAACCAATCCTTCATAGAGCCATACACAACAAAAACGCCAACAAGCCTAACCCCAGATCGCCCAGCAATCACAATTAATAACATATCGAAACGAGCAAACACACAGAGCTCGCCAACGCAGCTTTCGCCAAAACACTCAAAATTTATGCCACAGATTTAGTACCGTGCCAACCCCTTATCTAACCATCATCATCATTATAATTTGGCTATTATTGACCAGCCTATTAATCGCTGCACTCCTAGTGAAAAACAAAACAGACACGCAAATACGACTGCTGCTCGCGCTAGCCATACAAGTGATTAGCACGCTTGCTTGTATTGCGCTCTATACCTTGATGCTGCCCTGATTGCGCACTCAAGTCAACGCAGCCAGCCTAAGTCACACCGGTACGCCCCTCGCCCCCTCAGCCCCCTGCCCACGAGTCAGATGCAATTTTCCGATTTTGAGCTCATCGGCAGATGCAAACAAACCTGGAGCGAGTGCTCCTCAACTGACACGAGACTGGTCGCTGATCGGACACTACAGACTCGCGTCCACGAGCGTTCATTCCTGGCTAGCTGTCGCGTCATCACCTATAGTCCAATGAGCTAAAGGATTAGCGCCCCATGTAGAGGTACCGCCCGCCTCGGCGGGCGTTTTTACCACTGCACTGCTCTCCATCGCCAGAGGAAACACTATGTCTGTTCTTCCCGACGATCCAGTCCCTGCCCTGCTCAGCCGCCTCAACCAGAATGTCATTGCGCTCGGCGCCGCCATTGAAGAAATCAGTACATGGATCGATCAGCGTGGCGCGACAGAGGTGAATGATCGAGTCAGCGAACATCTGGAAATACTGACTGACAACAGTGATGCCATTGCTGAATTGCTGGTCGATCTGATCGCCAGGTGGAAACCAGAGGAACAAGTTGCACCCGAGGACTGACCCGGAAAGCAACGTGATTTCGTCATTCGTCCTTGAGCCGGTCGATAGCGGTCCAGTGGCGAATTTCGCGCCCGGACAATACACCAGCGTCGCAATCGATGTACCTGCACTGGGAGTGCAGCAAATTCGTCAGTACAGCCTGTCGGACATGCCGAATGGACAAAGCTATCGCATCTCCGTCAAACGTGAAGGTGGTGGATCACAGCCATTGGGCTACGTTTCTAACCTGCTACACGATCACATCAAGGTTGGAGACGAGGTAAAGCTGACAACGCCTTACGGCAGTTTCCATATCGATGTCAGTGCCAAGACACCCATCGTCCTGATCAGCGGCGGCGTCGGATTGACCCCAATGATCAGCATGCTCAAAGTGGCACTGCAGACTCCACCGAGGCACGTGGTGTTCGTCCACGGCGCACGCAATAGCGCAGTACACGCTATGCGCGACAGACTCCGTGAAGCGGCAAATACCTACGACAATTTTGATCTCTTCGTATTCTATGATCAGCCGTTGTCGAAAGATGTCCAAGGGCAGGACTACGACTACCTTGGCTTGGTCGATGTCAAGAAAATCGAGAAGTCGATCTTATTACCTAAGGCCGACTACTACATTTGCGGTCCAACTCCGTTCATGCGGATGCAACACGACGCTCTGCGACACCTCGGCATCCATGAGAAGCGCATTCATTATGAAGTGTTTGGCCCGGATCTCTTTGCTGAATAATAGAAATCTAGGAAAAACGTCTGACGCTCGGCCAAGGCACCACCTTGGCCAGCGCCCACGCCGTCAATACTCACATGTGGATCCATACAAATCTCATTGGAATGGCCAGGACGCTAGCTGACGGCTTGTGCATACCCCTCTCCGATCTGCGTCAAGGTCTGTAGTCATATGAACCGGAAGATCGACTCTATATTGGGTCTATCCACACCAACAAGGACAATTCTCATGCATGATCACACCTCAGACATTGCAGACACGCTGGAGCTGCTGGCGCTCAACCAACAGGCGCTCCGAGCTGGACTTGAAGAGCTCTCGCTTTGGGCGAAACAGCAAGGGTCAACAAACGTACATGAAAATGTGCTGTCAGTTCTATCGATCCTAGACATGAATTCTGGTGCCATTACTAGCAGCATCAATCACCTTCGAAGATAACTCGTATTGGTTGAGTCACCGCGCAGAAAGAACGATGGCCTTCCAGTGCAAGGAATACACCTGATGGCGACTCAACAGTAGTTGATCCTTAACACTTCAGTCTTCCCAGCAATCAAAAGGTCATCATGGCATTTTGAAGCTCCGAGATATTCGAGCAGGTGATTGGACTGGCCCCTGCCAAACCGGACACCAATACCCCGTTAAATTGATGCCGCCGCCAAGCGTCTAAACTCCCATGGTGAACGGTATTTCAGCGCGCCGTGCGGATGCTCCTCGTTGTAGTGCTCAAAGGCAATCGCCAAGTTGCGTAGTGCTGTTTCCCGGTCAGGCTTGGGCATGTGCGCGACGTAGTCGCGCTTGATCGCTTTGACGAAGCTTTCGGCCATGCCATTGCTCTGTGGGCTGCGTACCGGCATGGTCACCGGCTGTAAGCCGATCTCTCGGGCAAACAGCCGTGTCTGTTCGGGGCGATGTAGGCCGAGCCGTTGCCGCTGAGCCAATGCACCGGTGTGGAGGGGAGCTGCTCACCGAAGCGCTTTTCCAAGGCCTCCAGCATCAGGCCACGGATATCGTCGTCCCTGTAACCCGTCGGGCTGGCCACCCAGCCGATGCCTTCGAGGTCGCAGCAGTCCAGGGCAAAGGTCATGCTCAGCTTGGCGCCGTCTTCGCAGCGAAACTCAAAGCCATCTGAGCACCAGCGGGTGTTGCTGGTTTCTACGGCGATGCGACCTTCGTGACGGCGTGCCACAGCGGGTTGTTTGATCCTTCGCTCAAGCAGCAACTGGTGATCGCGCATGACGCGATAGACCTGCTTGACGTTGATGGGGGCTGATTCTGCTTTTCACGCCGACGACGCAGTAGGCCCCACACCCGGCGGTAACCATAGTTGGGCAACTCGCTGACTTCGGTGCGAATTTCTTCAACCAGAGCGGCATCGTCCAGCACTCGACGACGTTTATCAGGCGCAGCGGTGGCGTTGAGTCGGGCTGTCAATTGCGAGCACGCTACACCGAGACTTTCACTGATCAGTTTCACTGGTCCCGGCAACAAGAGTGAGTGCGCAATCCATTTTCGCGACCGAGCAATCTCCACCGCTTCCTGAAGAATTTCGACCTGCATGGTTTTCTTGCCAAGCATCCGTTGCAATTCGCGGATCTGTTTGAGGGCATCAGCCAGCTCAGAAGCGGGCACCACCGCCTCTCCGGCACTGACTGCCGAGAGGCTGCCATCCTGATAGAGCTTGCGCCATTGGAAGAGTTGGCTGGCATTGATGCCGTTACGTCGGGTCACCACCGAGACACTTTGCCTCGGTTGCAGGCTCTCGCGCACCATCGCCAGCTTCTGCTCTGTGCTCCAGCGGCGACGCCGCTCCTGGCCGAGGAGTTCTACATTCTTATCGTTGCTATTAGTCATAAACGCAGTCGTTTGCCTATCCCTTATGTTAAGGGGGAAACGGTGTCCTGTCTTTCACGGGGCTCGTCCATCTCGTGATCTTTCCCCATGTGGTAGGCGCACTGGACTGGATCTGGCAGAAGGACCAGGCTAAAGACCTGAAGGTTACCCAAAGCAGTATTAACGATCCAAACGGTGATGTAAGGGCTGCACTCCCCAAAGGCGATATCTCGCTGACCAGCGACTCGACCTCCTGGTCACTCGGCGTGGGCCCTGGCATTGCCGTGCGTTACTGGTTCCGCAAGGACCACTATCATGCCCCCGATCCTACCTGGACTGGTCGGTGCAATACCGCTTCGCCGTCGGTGGTGGCGCCGAAGATCGGGCCGAGGGCCTGTTCATGAACCTGACCCTGTCCTACTGAACCGGACCCAAGGTGATTTCCATGAAACCTGGAACATTCAACCTCAAACGCCTGGCCCCTGCCCTGCTCGGAGCCTCGCTTGCCCTGGCGGTGGGCAGTGCATACGCCGCGCAGGAGTCCATGGTCACCCAGGGCAAGGACGGCTGGCTGTTCCCGGGCAGGGGAAGCCTGACCGAGGTAGACAACAAGAGCACCGAGGCCAACACCGCGCTGATCAAGGAAGCCCTCGAGGCACTGGCGGCGCGCAACGTGAAGCTGCAGATCGTGTTGCTGCCAGACAAGAGCCTGTTCTACCAGGACAAGCTGCCGGCCGGTAAGGCCATCAGCCCGCAGATGCAACAACGCTACAAGGCGATCCTCGGCAAGCTGCCCCAGGCCGGCGTGCCGGCGTTCGACGACTATGCCGTGCTGCGCCCGCTGCAGCAGGTTGGCAAGGACGTGTTCTACCGCACCGTCCAGCACTGGACCCAGGCTGCCGCCAACACCACCGCCGAGCCCACGGCCAAGCAGGTGAAGGCCGAGGTGCCAAACCTGGCGGGCAGTGCCGGCACGGGCATGCAGCTGGGCACCGAGTTCAAGGACTGTCGCTATGGCGACCTGGCCGAATTGTTCCTTTCCCCGGACGAGAAGAAGAAGCTGGGCCGCGACACCTTCACCGTGCGCCGCGACGTGGCGGCCGGCGGTTTGCTGGACGATGCGCCGGCGCCGGTGCACGTGACCGGGCACAGCATGGTGCAGCCGTACTTCGGCTATCCACAGAAGCTGTCCAACGTGCTCAACCGGCCGGTGTCGGTGAGCTGGAAGCCGGGCAACGTCGGGCCGTGGAAGGTGCTGCTGGAGTATGTGGAATCGAGCGAATTCAAGCAGAGCCCGCCATAGGTCATCGTCTGGCAACTGTTCGAATCGACCTACAACCTAGGCCCGCAAGCGTAGGGTTACTGGGACACGACCTCGATCATGCCGGCCGATACCTGGCGTAAACGACTGCATGCGGCGGCGGGCAAATGAAGATGAAACCTGGCCTGCTGGCTTCGATGATGCTGGTCGCGGTGGCCAGCGCCCAGGCGCAGGCAGAAGGCAAGTTCGCCGTGCTGTACCCGGCCAAGGCGCCGGCGGACATGGCCTATGTGCGGATGGTCAACCCGGGCAGTGAAACGCTGGACGTGCAGGTGGCCAAGGGGCCGAAACAGTCTATCGGCCCCAAGCAGATCGCCAGCAGCTATGCACTGCTGAAGGGGTCCACGGCGTTCGTCATCACCGTCGCTGGCAAGCGGGTCGGTGAGTGGACAGTCACGCCGGGCAGCTTCAATACCGTCGTGCCGCAGGCCGGTGGCTATGCAGTGATCGAAGACGAGACCGGCAGTGAGAATGCGCTGAAGGCGGAACTGCGCTTCTACAACCTCGCAGGTGAATGCCCGAAGGGGCGCCTGACGACGGCGGATGGCAAGACCATGCTGTTCCCGGATGTGCCGGCCGGTGGCACCACCGCGCGGGCGATCAACCCGGTGAACGTGGCGCTCAGTGCCGGGTGTGGTGAGGTGCAGGCCGATCAGTGGCCGCTGTCGGGGCTCAAGGCTGGGATCATTATGCCCTGTTCCTGACCGGTACTGCCGGGAAACCGGTGCTGCGAGGGCAATTGAGTGCGATGGATCCGTACACGCCTTGAGCGGACTACACCGAACCTATAGGAACTGGCTTGCCTGCGATCGGCTGCGTCAGCAGTCGTAAAACCTGCCTATGCGTTTCACCTGACACACCCAGGATACAGGCTTTACGACTGCTTCGCCGCCGATCACAGGCAAGCCAGCTCCTACAGGGATCGCGGGAAGCTTTGCGGGTCGCTGAGCTTGGCGAGGAGGTAGTCGTAGTCCAGCCTGACCCTCCTGGGCGGGTCCGGTAGAGCATCAGGTCCAGCGGAGGCGGCGCTCGATGGGCCAGCACTTGCACCAAGGTGCCTTGAGACAGGTGAGGCTCGGCGAGGTACCCAGGCATCTGCGCGTACGCCACACCTTGCAGCACCATTTCCAGCTCGGTCTCGGGGTCGTCGCAGGTGAACGCCGGCGCCCCGAGTATGAAGCTCAGGTCATCCGAGAAGGTCCAGGGCCAGGGCCGTCCTGAGCGGCGATCCACCAGCGTGGACATCGGCATGCGCTGCAGCTCATCGACCTCCAGCGGCACCCCGGTCGCTGCGACCAGGGAAGGCGACCCGACGACCAGCAACGGCACACTCGCCACCGCCCGGGCGATGAACCGCCGGTCCTTGACCGTTCCCACCCGGACCCCGATGTCGATCTTCGAGGCCACGGCATCGGTCAGTTCGTCGTCCAGCGACAGGTCGATCAGCAGCCCGGGATGCTGCTTGCGCAGTTCGCCGAGAAAACGCGTGAGGTAAAGCTTGCCGATGGCATGCGGCGCCGTCAGGCCAACCCGCCCGCTCAGCGCCTCGTCACCCGCCTGGTCGGCCCTGACGAACAGCTGGTCGAAGCTGTCCACCGCGGCCCGGGCCTCCTGGGCCAGCGCCCTGCCGAAATCGGTGATCTTCATCTGCCGGGTGCTGCGGTGAAACAGCGGCTCGCCCATCAGCCGTTCCAGTTCCTGGACGGCACGGGTGATCTTCTGTGCGGAGGTGCCTAGCTGGTTCGCGGCTTCTCGGAAGGAGGCGCTGTCCGCCACCACCAGGAACACCCGCACCATTTCAAGCCGGTTCAGCATGGATTCATTCCATTTTTCGGAATTTTCAAATCCTGAATATTCCATTCTCCGAGACAAAACCACAACCCATAATCGGCGCCATCCCCCCCCCACTGAGGTTGTTGAAATGAGCAAAGGTATCGAAGGCAAAGTCGTCGTGATCACTGGCGCAAGCAGCGGGCTCGGCGAGTCGACTGCACGTCACCTGGCCAAGCTGGGTGCATCTGTCGTGCTGGCGGCACGGCGTGAGGATCGCCTGAATGCGATCGCGCAGGAGATCCAGGCCGCGGGTGGCCAGGCTACGGCGCACGCCGTGGACGTGACCCGTCGTGAAGACATGCTGGCGCTGGTGCAGCACGCCGTGGACACGTTCGGCCGGATCGACGTGATGATCAACAATGCGGGCTTCATGGCCATCGCCCCGATCGGTGAACTGCGCGTCGAGGAGTGGGACCGGATGATCGACATCAACATCAAGGGCGTGATGTACGGCATTGCCGCCGCCCTGCCGCGGTTCGAGCAGCAGGCGTCGGGACACTTCATCAACATTTCGTCTGTAGCCGGCATCAAGGTCTTCAGCCCGGGCGGTTCGATGTACAGCGGTACCAAGTACGCCGTGCGCGCCATCTCGGACGGCTTGCGCCATGAAGTGGACAAGACCATCCGCACCACCACCATCGAACCGGGTGCGGTTGATTCGGAGCTGAAGTTCGGCAGCGGGCATGAGGCCAGTGCGCAGGCGGTGCAGGCGTTCTACGAGCATGCCATTCCGGCCGAGTCCGTTGCCCGGGCAATTGCCTTTGCCATCGAGCAGCCGACGGATGTGGACATCAACGAGATCGTTCTTCGGCCGACTTCCCAGGAATTCTGATCTGGCCTTATCGCGGGACGAGCCCGCTCCGACAGTGGATGGGTGCATGCCCTCCCCTGTGTGTGGGGCTTGTCCCGCGATGAGGCCCTTAAACCTTGAACCGCACCACCAGCTCATGCAGCTCCCCACCCAACCGCGCCAGCTCCACGCTCGACGCCGCGATCTCCGCACTGGCCACCGCCGACTGGTCCGCCGTATCGCGCACACTCACCACGCTGCGGTTGATCTCCTCGGCCGCCGCCGTCTGCTCCTCGGCCGCGGTGGCAATCAGCAGGCTCATCTGCTGGATCTCCGACACCTGCCGGGTGATGTTCGCCAACGCATCGCCCGTATCCCGCACCCCGGTCACCGTGCTCTGGGTCTGCTCGACACTGGCCTGCATGATCTGCGCACTCTCCTGGGCAATACGCTGCAACCCGGCGATCAACTGCTCGATCTCCTCCGACGACTGCTGGGTACGCTGCGCCAGGCTGCGCACTTCATCGGCCACCACGGCAAACCCGCGCCCGGCCTCCCCCGCCCGCGCCGCCTCGATGGCCGCGTTGAGCGCCAGCAGGTTGGTCTGCCCGGCCACGGTCTTGATCACGTCGAGCACGCCACCAATGCGCGAGCTCTCCGCCTGCAAGCGCGCCATCGACTCGGCCGAAATACCCACGTCATCGGCCAGCGCAATGATCTGCGACACCGCCTGCTGCGACACCTGCACGGCACTGCTGACCTTGATGTCCGCCGCCCGCGCTGCCGTCGCCGCCTCTTCCGAGTTGCGCGCCACTTCATGCACGGTCGCGGTCATCTCGTTCATGGCGGTGGCCACGTGGTCGGTCTCGTGTTTCTGGGTGTCGATGCCGGCACGCGTCTGCGCCGTAATGGTGGCCAACTGGCCCGCCGATGCCGCCAATTGGTGCGAGCTGTGGCCGATCAGGGCGATCACTTCGCGCAAACGCCGGCTCATGCTGCCGGTCGCACGCAGCAGTTGCCCCAGCTCATCCGCCCGCTCGCTGTGCAGCTCCACGGTCAGGTCGCCATTGGCGATGCGCTCGGAAGCCTGCAGGGTCTGCTGCAACGGCAGCACGATCTGCCGGCTGATGCGCCACGCCGTCAAGGCCCCCAGCAACAGCACCGCCAGCGTCACCACGCCCAGCTGGGTAGTCACCCGATCGACGCTTTTCGCCGCGCGGGTTTCCTCGGCCTTGTAAAGGACGTTGACATGGTCCTGCAGGCTGGACAGCAACTCATTGGACTTGATCAGCGCCTGCCGGGCATCCGTCGCGGCTAGCGCCTGGCGATGGGCATCGCCATAGGCCGCGAGGAACCGGCCGATCTGCTGCAGCTCGCCCAGGTCTTCGGCGGGCCAGTCGCCACTGCGCGCCTGCCCGGTAATGTCCGCCAGCTGCGCGCTCAGGCTCTGCATGTTCTGGTCATGCTCGGCCAGCTTGCCGGCGTCGGCATTCAGGGCGTAGGCATAGTTGGCCTCACGGGCGAACACCGTACTGTCGAACACGCTGCCCAGCTGGTTGATCCGGCTCAAGGATTGCTTGTCGCTACGCAGCCCCGACAACCCGGTTGCCGCCAACAGCACCGTCAGCGCCAGCAACAGGCCAAACCCCAGGGCCAGTTTGCGGGTAACGGTCAGATTCTCCAGCGCGAAGCCTTTAGCCATGAACAGCGACCTTCCTTGATAGGTAGATAGAGGTAGGGATACGTGACCAATGCCACTAGAAAGCCATCAACCATACCACTGCCGCCGATCGCGATCACGTATTGCCTTCGGTCAGAATCTTGTACACGAATCTTGTACAAGCCTTCTACATAGAACCAATCTGCCGACGGACGTGTCGGACATAAGGCTCAACATTTGCAGGAAAACGCCGATCAAGAGGCCACCCAGGTCGCCATTTGACGCGTGCGCTTTAAAATACCGTCAAAAAACGTCAACATTTCGGCGCTATTCTTTTATTGCGAACCATTCAGCCGAAAACGCTGAAAAAAACAAACCAGAATATTGACACTACTATTTTGATATCACACATTTGCACCCTTGCCCGCTTGGGTGAAACCAGACCTTATCTGCCCCCTTCAGACCAGATAGCCGTAGGCCGACCACATACATGAGCCATGCAGACGATATAGGGAATCTGTTCGAGCGATTCGGGGCAAGCGCAGACAGCTACAAGGAAATCGAGTCGGATTTCGAGTACCTGGAGCCGCCGCTGCCCGTGCCCGAGCCAAGCGCTCCAGCGCTTCCTGCAGCCATTGCGCAGGCCGAGGTTGCACCTGAGCCTGAAGCGGTCGCGCCCGCCCTGCCCGAGCCTGCCCCGCTGGTTGCGCCAGAAGTCCCGGTTGCCGTGCCGACCCTCGCGCCCATGCCCCTGCCGAGCGCCGATGCCCAGGCGTCCCTGCGTGATCGCCTGGAAGCCGCCGCGCGCAAGCGCCGCGCCGCTGCCGACGGGCTGAACCGCAGTGCACTGGACCTGGCCCTGCACACCCCGACGTTCGCTTCCCGCCCGCGCGCGCGCATCGTCGCCGTGGTCTCGGCCAAGGGCGGCGTGGGCAAGACCACCGTGGCCGCCACCCTCGCCCGCCTACTTGCCCGCCCCGGCCGGCGTACCCTGGCCCTGGACCTGGACCCGCAGAACGCCCTGGCCAGCCAGTTCGGCCTGAACCGCGGCGCCCCCGGCCTGTGCCAGGCCCTGCAGAACAACACCCGCTGGGACAGCTACTGCCACGCCAGCGTATCGGGCGTGGAATGCCTGCCGTTCGGCCACGCCAGCGACGCCGAGTTGCGCGCCCTGGCCCTGGCCCAGTACAGCGAGGCCAACGGCCTGCTGGCACGCCTGTCCCAGCTTGACCTGGCCGACGACGACCTGCTGGTGATCGACACCGCCAGCGGCCACGGCCCGTGGTTGGACCCGGTGCTGGCGATCGCCGACGTGGTGGTCGCCGTGACCCTGGCCGACGCGGCCTCGTGGCAGGCGCTGGACGACCTGCAGGCACGCCTGGCCAACACCGCCGAATGCCGCTACCTGGTCAACCAGGTGAACCCGGACCGCGCCCTCAGCCTGGACATGTGCGAAGTGCTCAAGCAACGCCTGGGCGCGCAACTGCTCAACCCGGTACGCCAGGACTACAGCCTCGCCGACGCCCTGGCCTTTGAACACGACCCGTTCCAGCTGATACCGCAGGGCCCTGGCTGCCAGGACCTGCGCGCGGCTGCCCACGCCATCGGTCAACTGCTCGTCAAACCTGCCAGCGAAAGCCACCGTTCATGACTGCCCGAATCGACCCGACGCCCGTTCAGCAGGCGTCCAAAGGAGCGCGGCCGAATGCCTGGGCCGCGCGCCTGGCCCTGCTGCCGCAGCCGCTCAAGCGCACGCTGCAGATCATCGCCGCGGTGCTCGGCACCCTGCTGCTGACCGCCGTGATCACCGCGCCGCTGGAGCTGGAGCGGCAGTTCGCCTTCGCCGCACTGTGCTTCGGCCTGCTGCTGGTGCTGCGCAAGCTGCCCGGGCGCCTGCCGGTGCTGGCGATGATCGTGCTGTCGCTGGTGGCGACCCTGCGCTACGTGTACTGGCGCCTGACCGACACCCTGGGCTTCGACACCTGGCTGGACATGTTCTTCGGCTATGGCCTGGTGGCCGCCGAAACCTACGCGCTGATCGTGCTGGCCTTCGGTTACCTGCAGACCGCCTGGCCGCTGCAGCGCAAGCCGAAAATCCTCCAGCAGGCGCCGGAACACTGGCCGACGGTCGATGTGTTCGTGCCCACCTACAACGAAGCCCTGAGCATCGTGAAGCTCACCGTGTTCGCCGCCCAGGCCATCGACTGGCCCAAGGACAAGCTGCGCGTGCACGTGCTCGACGACGGCCGCCGCGACGAATTCCGCGAATTCTGCCGGCAGATCGGGGTGAACTACATCGTCCGTGACAACAACCGTCACGCCAAGGCCGGCAACCTCAACGAAGCGCTGAAGGTCACCGACGGCGAGTACGTGGCGATCTTCGACGCCGACCACGTGCCGACCCGCTCCTTCCTGCAGATCGCCATGGGCTGGTTCCTCAAGGACCCGAACCTGGCGCTGCTGCAGACCCCGCACTTCTTCTTCTCGCCCGACCCGTTCGAGAAGAACCTCGACACCTTCCGCTCGGTGCCCAACGAAGGCGAGCTGTTCTACGGCCTGGTGCAGGACGGCAACGACCTGTGGAACGCCACCTTCTTCTGCGGCTCGTGCGCGGTGATCCGCCGTACCCATTTGCTGGAAGTCGGTGGCGTGGCCGTGGAAACCGTGACCGAGGACGCCCACACCGCGCTCAAGCTCAACCGCAAGGGCTACAACACCGCCTACCTGGCCATTCCGCAGGCGGCGGGCCTGGCCACCGAAAGCCTGTCGCGCCATATCAGCCAGCGGATCCGCTGGGCCCGGGGCATGGCGCAGATCTTCCGCACCGACAACCCATTCATCGGCAAGGGCCTGAGCTTCGGCCAGCGGGTCTGCTACGTGAACGCCATGCTGCACTTCTTCTACGGCCTGCCGCGCCTGGTGTTCCTCACCGCGCCCCTGGCCTACCTGATTTTCGGCGCGCAGATCTTCCACGCCTCGGCGCTGATGATCACCGCCTACGTGCTGCCGCACATCTTCCACGCCAGCCTGACCAACTCGAAGATCCAGGGGCGCTTCCGCCACTCGTTCTGGAACGAGGTGTACGAGTCGGTGCTGGCCTGGTACATCATGCGCCCGGTGCTGATGGCCCTGGTCAACCCCAAGTTCGGTGGCTTCAACGTGACCGACAAGGGCGGCATCGTCGACAAGGAATACTTCGACTGGAAGCTCGCCCGGCCCTACATCGTGCTGCTGACCCTGAACCTGATCGGCCTGGGCTTCGGCATCTTCGGCCTGATCTGGGGTGAGTCGGCGGCCATGGTGACCATCCTGATCAACCTGGCCTGGACCGTTTACAACATCATCATCACCAGCGCCGCCGTAGCCGTGGCCTCGGAAACCCGCCAGGTGCGCAACGAGCCGCGGGTGCGCGCCGAGCTGCCGGTGAAGCTGGCGCTGGCCGACGGCCAGGTGATCGACTGCGCCACCGTGGACTTCTCGCAAAGCGGCGTGGGCCTTAAGTTGCCGGCCGACAACCTGGTCAGCCAGGGCATGGACGTCGAGGTCACCCTGCTGCGTAAAAACCAGGTCTGTGTACTGCCGGCCACACTGGTGTTCGCCAAGGGCCGGATGGCCGGTGCGCGCTTCAAGCCACTGACCCTGCGCCAGCAGAGCGACATGGTGCGCATGACCTTCTCCCGAGCCGACACCTGGGCCCAGGCCTGGGGCGGCAGCAAGGTCGACACGCCGCTGGGCGCGCTGCGCGACGTCAGCGGCATTGGCCTGCGCGGCATGCTCGACCTCGCCCGCGCCACCCTCGCCGCCCTGGTGCATCGCCGCTACAAGCGCCGGAACCCTTCTTCTCCCGAATCTTCCCTGGACTCGCAATGATTGACATGCCCCGCACCCTGCTCGCCTGCTCGCTGTTGTGCCTTGGCAGCCTGTCTGTGCACGCTCAGGCCGAAGACGCCGCCGTCGCCGCCCCGGCAGTCGCCAGCAGCCCGGCGCCCCAGGACGGTTACCAGCTGACCTTCAAGCAACTGGGCAAGAACTACACCATGAGCCTGCGCGGCATCGAGTCCACCGACACGGTGAACTTCGACGTGCGTGCCGACGAGGTGGTGACCGGCGCCCAACTGACGCTGCAGTACACCTATTCGCCGGCCCTGCTCAGCGACCTGTCGCAGATCAACATCATGGTCAACGACGAGGTGGCCGCCAGCCTGCCGCTGCCCAAGGAAGCCGCCGGCACCGTGCAGAAGCAGACGGTGGAGATCCCGCCGTACCTGCTCACCGAATTCAACCGGGTCGGCGTGCAGCTGATCGGCCACTACACCATGCAGTGCGAAGACCCGCTGCATTCGAGCCTGTGGGCCAAGGTCAGCAACGAGAGCCAGCTGAACGTGCAGGTGGCGCCGGTGGCGCTGCCCAACGACCTGTCGATCCTGCCGCTGCCGCTGTTCGACCGCCGCGACCCGCGCACCCTGAACCTGCCGTTCGTGTTCGCCGGCACCCCGGACAACACCATGCTCGAAGCCGCCGGCGCGGTGTCGTCGTGGATGGGCGCACTGGCCAGCTACCGTGGCGCGAACTTCCCGGTGCAGGTCCAGGGCCTGCCGGAGAAAGGCAACGCGGTGGTGCTGGTGAACAGTGGCGAAGCGCGCCAGTGGCACGGCCTGGACCTGCCCGCCGTGCAGGGCCCGACCCTGTCGCTGGTGGGTAACCCGAACGATCCCCACGGCAAGCTGCTGATCGTCGCCGGCCGCGACGGCGCCGAGCTCAAGCGCGCCGCCACCGCCCTGGTGATCGGCAACCGCAGCTTCGCCGGCAGCTCCGTGCAGATCGACAAGCTCGACGTGCTGGCGCCGCGCAAGCCGTACGACGCGCCGAACTGGCTGCCGTCGGACCGCCCGGTGCGGATCGGCGAGCTGATCGAAGGCCGCCAGCTCAATGTCGCCGGCTACAACTCGGGCATGATCACCGTGCCGGTGCGCCTGCCGCCCGACCTGTTCAACTGGCGCGAACACGGCGCCAGGCTGAACCTGAAATACCGCTACACCCCGCAGCAGGCCTCGACCAACTCGTCGCTGCTGGTGAGCTTCAACGACAGCTTCATCCAGTCCATGCCGCTGCCGTCGGTAGAGTCCATGGGCGCCGGCGAGTCGCTTCTGGCGGCGCTGAAGACCGACGACAGCCTGGCCCGCGAGGTCAAGCTGCTGCTGCCGCTGGACGCCGTGGCGCTGCAGTCGCGCCTGCAGTTCCGCTTCATGTACGACTACATCAAGCAGGGTGAATGCCGCGACATCATCATCGACAACATGCGCGGCGCCATCGACCCGGAATCGACCCTGGACCTGAGCGGCTACGACCACTTCATGGCCATGCCGAACCTGGGCGTGTTCAAGGACAGCGGCTTCCCGTTCACCCGCCTGGCCGACCTCTCGCAGACCGCCGTGGTGCTGCCGGACGAATCCGGCCCGGCCGAATGGAGCGCCTACCTGACCGTGCTCGGTCGCTTCGGCGACTCCACCGGCTACCCGGCCACCGCCGTGGCCGTGACCCAGGCCGCGCAGGTACAGGCCGTGGCCGACAAGGACCTGCTGGTGCTGGCCTCGGGCAACAACCAGCCGTTGCTGCAGACCTGGGCCGACCGCCTGCCGAACCGCAACCAGGACGGCCAGCAGTACGTCGAGTTCTCCGACCTGCCGCTGCGCCTGCGTGAATGGATCAGCCCGGACCCGGCCGCCAACCTGCGTACCGCCCGTGGCGCCTTCACCTTCAGCAGCGATGCCGCCAGCTCCTACGTCACCGGCTTCGAATCGCCGCTCAAGGGCGGGCGCAGCGTGGTGGTGCTGTCCAGCCCGCGGCCGGAGAACCTCGGCGAAGTCACCGACGCACTGATCGGCGGCGAAGCCTACACCCAGACCCTGCAAGGGAGCCTCGCGGTGATCAAGGGCAAGCACGTCGACTCGCTGGTGGCCGAACAGAGCTACTACGTCGGCAGCCTCGGACCGTTCAAGTACATCCAGTGGCTGCTCTCGCAGCACGTCTGGGCCTTGCTGGTGCTGACCCTGGTGGGTGTCGGCCTGATCAGTGCCGTGGGTTACCTGTGGCTGCGCGCCCTGGCCCGTCGCCGGCTGAACGAAGGTGAGTAAGCCGATGGCGACCTCCCGCTTGCGCAGGCTCGCCGCGGCCCTGGCGCTGTGCGTGGCGCCCGGGTTTGCCCTGGCCCAGGCGCAGGCCTGCGACACCAACGCCTGGCCACTGTGGCAGACCTTCCGCGAGCACTTCGTGCAGCCCGACGGCCGCGTGCTCGACGCCAGCACGCCGCAGCAGCACAGCTCGTCCGAAGGCCAGTCCTACGGCATGTTCTTCGCCCTGGTCGGCAACGACCGGGCGACCTTCGACAAGCTCTGGCTGTGGGCCAAGAACAACCTTGCCGGCGGCAATATCCGCGAAAACCTGCCGGGCTGGTGGTGGGGCCTGGACGAAAAAGGCACCTGGCGCCTGCTGGACCGCAACTCGGCCTCCGACGCCGACCTGTGGTTCGCCTACGCCCTGCTCGAAGCCGCGCGCCTGTGGAAGGACGAGCGCTACACCGCCGAAGCCCGCACCCTGCTCGCCAACGTGGCGAAGCAGGAAGTCGCCGACCTGCCGGGACTGGGCAAGATGCTGCTGCCCGGTTTCATCAGCTTCGCCAAGCCCGACCATTTCTGGCAGCTGAACCCCAGCTACCTGCCGGTCCCGGTGCTGCGCCGGCTCGACGGTGCCGACCCGAAAGGCCCGTGGAAGGAGATCGCGCGCAACACCGCGACCCTGTTCAAGGGCGTGAGCCAGCGTGGCTTCGTCGCCGACTGGGTCGGCTACCGTGGCACCAGCCCGAACAGCGGGATGTTCGTGGTCGATCCGGCCAAGGGCGACCTGGGTAGCTACGACGCCATCCGCGTGTACCTGTGGGCCGGCGTCACCCCGGCGAAAGACCCCCTGGCCAAGCCCGTGCTCGACAGCCTGCTGGGCATGAGCCGCGCGGTGGCCACCCACGGCACGCCGCCGGAAAAGATCGTCATGCAGACCGGCGAGCTCACCGGCACCGGCCCGTTCGGCTTCTCCGCCGCCCTGCTGCCCTATTTCAAGGCCCTGAAACAGCCGTGGCTGCTCGACCAGCAGCGCGCCAGGGTCGACCAGATGATGGCCGCCAGCCTCACCGCAGAAGCGGTGCAGGCGCGCCAGCCGCCCTATTACGATTTCGTGCTCAGCCTCTTTGCCCTCGGTTACATCGACGCGCGCTACCAGTTCCTCGATGACGGCAAGCTGCAACCTTTCTGGGAGTCCTCATGTCCGCCCGTCGCAACACGCTAGCCCTGGGGGTCCTGGTGGCCCTGATCCACAACAGCGGATACGCCGAGCTCAATGCCAACGGCAAGGTCCTGCTCGAACAGGGTCAGTACTGGCAGGCCCGCAAGGACAAGAACCGCGCCACCGAAGCCTGGCGCAAGCTCTTGCTGATCGACCCGCAGCAAGCCGACGCGCTCTACGGGCTCGGCTTGCTGGAGCTCGATGGCAAGCGCCCGCAGGGTGCCCAGCGCTACCTCGACCAGTTGCGTACCGCCCACCCGGGCGAGCGCCAGACGCTGCTGCTGGAGCAGGAGATCGCCCTGCGCAACGACGGCAACGAAGACCAGCTCAACACGGCCCGGCAACTGGCCGAGTCCGGCGAGCTGGACCAGGCCGTGGCGGCCTACCGCAAGCTGTTCGCCGGCCAGCAGCCGCAAGGCGACCTGGGCCTGGAGTTCTACAGCTACCTGGGCTACACCGCCACCGGCTGGCAGGAAGCACGCCAGGGCCTGGAGCGGCTGGCGAGCCTGTCGCCGGGTGATGTGAAGATCAAGCTCAACCTGGCCAAGCTGCTGCTGCGCAACGAGGGCACCCGCACCGAAGGCATTCGTCGCCTGGCCTCCTACGCCCAGGACCCGGTGATCGGTGGCGAGTCGGTGGAAGCCTGGCGCCAGGGCCTGTCCTGGCTGGGCACCCCGCGCCCGGCCGAAGTGCCGCTGTTCGAGGCCTACCTCAAGGCCTACCCGGACGACGAGGAGATCCGCGACCAGCTCAAGAACGGCGCCCGCGCCGCGCAGCCGGCGGCCTTCCAGCAGAACGCCAACCTCACCCGCGGCTTCAAGGCACTGGACAGCAACGACCTGGCCACCGCCGAGCAGGCCTTCCAGGCCCGCCTGCGCGAACAGGCCCAGGATGCCGACGCCCTCGGTGGCCTGGGCATCGTGCGCCAGCGCCAGGGCCGCCTGAACGACGCCGACGCGCTGTTCAAGCAGGCGATCAGCCGCGGTAACAGCAACCGCTGGCAGAGCGCGCTGCAGGGCAACCGCTACTGGGTGCTGCTCGACGAAGCGCGCCAGGCCCGCGATGCCGGCAACCCGCAGGACGCCCGCGAGCGCCTGCAACGGGCCATCGCCATGAACCCGCGGGAGATCCAGGGCCATATCAGCCTGGCCGACCTGCAGGCCGCCCAGGGCCAGTTCGACGCCGCCGAAACCACCTACCGCCATGCCCTGTCGCTGGACGCCGGCAACCCCAATGCCCTGCGTGGCCTGGCCACGGTGCTGGCGCAGAACGGCAAGCTTGCCCAGAGCCAGCGCCTGATCGACGGCCTGAGCGATGCCCAGCGCCAGCGCCTGGGCGACCTGCGCACCCTGAACGCGGCCATCGCCATCGGCCAGGCCAAGGAAGCCGAGCGCAGTGGAGACCTGGCTGGCGCCCGCAAGGCGCTGGAAGAAGCGGTGCGCAACGATCCGCGCAATGTCTGGGCACGCTATGACCTGGCGCAGATCCACCTGAAGACCGGCGCACCAGCCAAGGCCCGCCAGGTGATGGACGACCTGCTCAAGAACAACCCCGGCCAGGTCGAGGCGCTCTACGCCAACGCCCTGTTCGCCAGCCGCCTGAACGAGTGGCCGACGGCCCAGCGCCACATGGCGCAGATCCCGGGTGCCCAGCGCAGCGCGGCGATGCAGAACCTGGCCGACGAAATCGACCTGCACCTGCTCACCAGCCAGGCCCAGGACCTCGCCCGCCAGGGCCAGCGCCAGCAGGCCGTGCGCCTGCTGCAGCGTGCCGAGGCCGGAGCCGGCAACGACCCGGCCACTCTCTCGGCACTGGCCTCGGCCTACATCGACATCGGCCAGACCGACCGCGCCCTGACCCTGCTGCGCAGTGCCATCGCCCAGAGCCAGAGCCCGGCACCGGGCCTGCGCATCGCCTACGCCAATGCCCTGCTCAAGGCCGGCAAGGACGAAGAGGTCAGCAAGCTGCTGCGTGAACTGCGCAGCGAACCGCTGCAAGGCAACGACCAGCGCCAGTACGACGACCTGCTGTTCCAGTACACCGTGCGCCAGGCCGACCTGCTGCGCGAGAAAGGCGACCTGGTGGCTGCCTACGACACCCTGGCCCCGGCCCTGGCCCAGCGCCCGGACGACGCCCAGGCGGTGTCGTCGCTGGCGCGCATGTACCTGGACAACCGCAACCCGCAGAAAGCCGTCGAGCTGTTCGCCCCGTTGCTGCGCCAGCAGCCGGACAACGCCGACGTGCAGATGGGTGCGGCCCAGGCCTTCCTGGCAGCCGGCGATGCCGGCAAGGCCGAAGACGCCGTCGAGAAGGCCCTGCAACTGGCCCCGCAGAACCCGCAGATCCTCACCAGCGCCGCCGGTTACTACCGTGGCCGCGGCAAACTGGCCAAGGCCGAGCAGTTGTACGCCCAGGCCCTGGCCCTGCAGGCGCCGCAAGAGAAGGAAGTGCTCAACCCGTTCGGCCAGGCCATTGCCGCCAACCCGTTCGTTGGCCAGCCGGGCCAGCGCAAGCAGTCGACCTTGAGCGAAACGGCGCTGACGGAAATCCCCGAGCCCGCCAAGGTGCAGGTCGCCGCGCGCCAGCAGGCCGCGTTCGATGCGCCGGTGCTGGTCGCCAGCCGCGACGCCGAGCCTGGCCTGCGCAGCAGCAGTGCCGATCTTGTGGCGAGCAGCGACAGCGCACCGGCCCAGGTCGACCCGCGCGCCTCGATCGAGCGCGAGCTGGAGCAGATTCGCGACTCGCGCAGCCCGCAACTCAAGCAAGGCGTGACCTACCGCGGTAACGACAGCGAGTCGGGCATGGGCAAGATCACCGACGTCGAGACGCCGCTGGAAATCAGCATGCCGTGGGACGACAACCGCGTGGCCTTGCGCATCACCCCGGTGTCGCTGAACGCTGGCAGCGTGGGTGACGATCTCTCGGCCGCTTCGCGCTTCGGCGGGTTCAACGGCACCCAGCTCAATGCGCTGCAGGCCTTGCCCACCAGCGCCGAGCGCGTCGCTGCCGCCGACAGCTTCTTCGGCAGCGGTGCCGGCTCGCAGACCGACAACGGCGTAGGCCTGGCAGTAGCCTTCGAAAGCCCGTCGATGGGCCTGAAGACCGACATCGGCACCAGCCCGATCGGCTTCCGCTATACCACCGTGGTGGGCGGCATCAGCCTGGACCGGCCGTTCGCCGAGAACAGCAACTTCCGCTACAACCTGAACCTTTCGCGCCGTTCGGTCACCGACAGCGTGATGTCCTGGGCCGGCGTGGAAGATGCGCGCAGCGGCCTGGAATGGGGCGGCGTGACTGCCACCGGCGGGCGCTTGCAACTGGGCTACGACAACCAGGAATTCGGCAGCTACGTGTACGGTTCCTGGCACAGCCTGGACGGCCACAACGTCGAATCCAACACCCGCGCGGAGCTGGGCAGCGGCATCTACTGGTACCTGGTCAACAACCTCGACGAGCGCCTGACTGCAGGCCTGGCCATCTCCGGTACCCAGTACGACAAGAACGAAAGCTTCTTCACCTACGGCCATGGCGGCTACTTCAGCCCGCAGAACTACTTCTCCATCGGTGTGCCGGTGACCTGGGCACAGCGCGGGCCGCGCTGGAGCTACCAGGTACAGGGCGCCGTCGGCCTGCAGCACATCGAGCAGGACGGCGCGCCGTACTTCCGCGATGCGGCGATGCAGGGCGCACTGGACCAGCTGGGCCGTGACTACGCCGCCAACGGCGTGACCCTGCGTACACAGTACGAGTCCCAGAACAAGTCCGGCGTCGGCTACTCGCTCGGCGCCAGCGGCGAGTACCGCCTGGGCGATGGTTTCTTCTTCGGTGGCAGCCTGGGCGTGGACAACGCCCGCGACTACGAACAATGGACCGGCGGCCTGTACCTGCGCTACCTGTTCGAAGGCACCGGCTCGACCATGCCGTTGCCGGTCAGCCCCTACCGTTCCCCTTATTCGAATTAAGCCCCAGGAGTTCTGTTAATGGCATCTTCCCTTCTCGCAGGCCTGACCATTCTGATGATCGGCGACAGCCACCTGGCCACGCCCGATTACCTGATCAAGAGCCTGCACGACAACTTCGTGCAGCAAGGTGCGCAGGTGCACTCCCTGGGTATCTGCGGCGCCAATGCCGGCGACTGGCTGAAGGCCACCCCGGGTACCTGTGGCGGCGCCGAGCGCCGTGGCAGCGACAAGCCGGTGGTGCTCGGCACCAAGGCCGCCACCCAGCCGGTGGACCAGCTGATCAAGGCCGACAAGGCCGACCTCATCGTCGTGGTGATGGGCGACACCATGGCCAGCTACACCAAGCCGGCCTTCCCGAAAGCCTGGCTGTGGCAACAGACCAAGGACTTCACCGCCGCCATCAAGAACAGTGGCGCCAAGTGCGTGTGGGTCGGCCCGAACTGGGGCAGCGAAGGTGGCAAGTACGGCAAGACCTACGCCCGCGTGGAAATGACCTCCAAGTTCCTCGCCGCCAACGTCGCACCGTGCGACTACATCGACTCGCTGGCCATGTCCAAGCAGGGCCAGTGGGCCACCGTCGACGGCCAGCACTTGACCGCGCCGGGCTACGCCGCCTGGAGCAAGGCCATCGGTGAGGCCGTGGTGAAGACCCCGGCCGTACAGGGAGCGAAGAAATGATGCGCGCGAGCCTCCTGCTGTCCCTGGCCGGCGCCCTGGTCGCCGGCACCGCCCAGGCGGAAATCGCCCTGTACCCCACCGGCCCGAGCGAAGACTCGGCGTTCCTGCGCTTCGTCAATGCCACGCCCGGCGCGCTGCAGCTGGTGGCGGCCGGTTCCAGCGCAAGCCTTGAGCTGAAGACCACCAACAGCGTTTCGGACTACCTCTCGGTGCCGGCCGGCAAGGCCATCAAGGGCACCTTGAAGCAAGCTGCCGGCAATGCGCCGCTGGACCTGAGCGTCGCCCCGGGCGAGTTCGCCACCGTGGTCGCCCTGCCCGGGCGCCAGGTGGTGGTGCGCGAGCAGCCGGACGACTTCAACGGCCTGAAGGCCTCGCTGGCCTTCATCAACGTCGACCCGGCCTGCAGCGGCGCCAGCCTGCGCCCGGCCGGGCGCAACGCCGACCTGTTCAAGGACGCCCCTGAAGGCAGCGTGCAACGTCGCTCGATCAACCCGGTAAAACTCTCGGTACAGCTGGTGTGCGCCAACGCCAACGTCGGCGCCCCGGTGGACCTGGGTGAGCTGAAGGCCGGCGAGCGCTATAGTGTGATGCTGCTGCCCGGGGAAAAAGGTCCGCAACTGCTGGCCACCACCGATACACTGGCTCACTGACAGGACGTCCGGCCCACCATGGTTTTTGCCTCGCTCGAGTTTCTGACGCTGTTCCTCCCGCTGTTCATGCTGGTGTATGCGCTGAGCCCTTCGGGCGGGCGCAACGTCGTCCTGCTGATCGGCAGCTGGCTGTTCTACGGCTGGCTGAGCCCGCTGTTCCTGCTGCTGCACATGGTGCTGACGGTGATCGCCTGGGTCGGCGGCCTGCTGGTGGACCGCAGCCGCGAGGACGGCCGTGGCCGGGTGCGGCTGCTGGCGGCGCTGATCTGGCTGAACACCCTGGTGCTGTGCTGGTACAAGTACGCCAACATCCTCGCCGCCACCTACAACGAGCTGATCACCTCCTACGGGCACCTGCCCATGGAGTGGCAGCGCGTGGCGTTGCCGGCGGGGCTGTCGTTCATCGTGCTGCAGGCCATCTCCTACCTGGTGGACGTGCACCGGCACAAAGTTCCGGTGGAGCGCAGCTTCGTCAACTACGCCACCTACATCTCGATGTTCGGGCACTCGATTGCAGGCCCCATCATTCGTTATGACTGGGTGCGCCGCGAGCTGAACCAGCGCTACTTCAACTGGACCAACTTCTCCCTCGGTGCGCGCCGCTTCATGATCGGCATGTGCATGAAGGTGCTGGTGGCCGACACCCTGTCGCCGCTGGTGGACATCGCCTTCCACCTGGAGAACCCGTCGTTCCTCGATGCCTGGCTGGGGTGCCTGGCGTACTCGCTGCAGCTGTTCTTCGACTTCGCCGGCTACAGCTGCATGGCCATCGGCCTGGGGCTGATGCTGGGCTTCCACTTCCCGGAGAACTTCAACCGGCCTTATCTGGCCAGCAGCATCCAGGACTTCTGGCGGCGCTGGCACCTGTCGCTGTCCAGCTGGCTGCGCGACTACCTGTACATCGCCCTGGGCGGCAACCGTTTCGGCACCTGGAAGACCTACCGCAACCTGTTCCTGACCATGGCCATCGCCGGCCTGTGGCACGGTGGCGACAGCTGGAACTACCTGCTCTGGGGTTCGGCGCACGGTGTGGCGCTGTGCGTCGACCGGGCCTGGAGCCGTTCCACGCTGCCGGGGCTGCCGAAGTGGCTGGCCCATGTGCTGACCCTGCTGTTCGTGTGCCTGGCCTGGACCCTGTTCCGCGCGCCGGACTTCCATACCGCGCTGGACATGTATGCCGGCCAGTTCGGTATGCACGGGTTTGCCCTGGGTGATGCGCTGGCGGTGTCGGTACGGCCGCTGCATGGGTTGGCGGCGTTGCTGGGTGTGTTGTGCGTCATCGCGCCGATCTGGCAGAAGCGTGTGCTGCACCGCTTCGGTCATGTGCGGCCGTTCGTGTGGATGGTCGCGTTGTGGCCGGTGCTCGGGTTCATGCTGTGCTTTGCCCTGATCGCCAGCCGTGAATCGGTGCCTTTCCTATACTTCCAGTTCTGAGGACCGTGCGATGACGACTTCTTCTCCAAGCACCGCACCGACTCCGCCAAGCCCGCTGGCGATGCACACCAGCAAGATCGCCGGGGTGACCCTGGCGGTGTTCCTGGGGGCAGGCTTGCTGTCCTGTGGCTGGCTGGTGGCCAAGGGCTCGTTCAGCCTGCTGCCGGAAAAGCCGATGTCCGATGATGCGGTGATCCATGGCGAGATCACCCACCGGATTGCCAAGGAACTGGCCAATGCGCCGTTGCCGTTGCAGGCGGCCAACCTTGAGCGGGCTGGTAGCTGGCTGGTGTTTGCCGACACTGGGCCACGGGTGCGCCAGGGGTGCCCGGGCTGGTTGTTCCTGGCCGATGAATTCAAGTTGAACCGGCATGCGCAGGACAACGCCAAGGCCAAGGCCGAAGCCGTGGTGGCGTTGCAGCAGAGCCTGAAGAAACGCGGTATCGAGTTGCTGGTGAGCGTGGTGCCGGACAAGAGCCGGATTGCGGCCAGCCAGTTGTGTGCGCTGTATCGACCGGTGAGCCTTGAGGCGCGGGTGCAGGACTGGACGGCGGGGTTGAAGGCGGCAGGTGTGGCGACGCTGGACCTGGCGCCGGCCGTTCGACCGCTGGGCGCCGAGGCTTACCTGCGTACCGATACCCACTGGAGTGAGGCTGGGGCCAAGGCGGCGGCCGGGGCGATTGCCGGGCAGGTCAAGGCGCTGGGGATCGCGGCCACGCCGCAGAAAGGCTTCGACGTGAGCCAGGAGCCGAAGGCCGTGCGGCCGGGGGATCTGGTGCGGTTGGCGGGGCTGGACTGGTTGCCGCTGCATTTGCAGCCGGCTACCGAGGAAGTGGCGCCGTCGAAGATCAGTGAGCATGTGGCTGAGGCCAGCACAGGCGGTGACAGTCTCGATGATCTGTTCGGCGACGATAACCTGCCGAATGTGGCGCTGATCGGCACGTCGTTCTCGCGCAATTCGAACTTTGCCGGGTTCCTGCAGCAATCGCTGGGGGCGGTGATTGGCAACTTTGCCAAGGACGGGGGTGAGTTTTCCGGGGCAGCGAAGGCTTACTTCGAGAGCCCGGCGTTTACCCAGACGCCGCCGAAGCTGGTGATCTGGGAGATTCCGGAGCGGGATCTGCAGACGGTGTATGCAGGGGATGTGAAGCTGGACTGACTTAGTCTGGTTCCCCGCGATACCTGTGGGAGCTGGCCTTGCCAGCGATGAGGTCGGCACTGTTGGTCACTGAGGACGCTTCGCACCCCATCGCCGGCAATCCACGGTAGTAGCCTGTGGGTGGGCGCGGGCGGCGACTACGAACCGAGTCAACTCGCTTTCCAGGGCCAGGCCGACGTGGTGACGCTCAACTATCGTCTTGGCCTGTTCGGTTTCTTCGCCCGCCCGGCGTTGCAGGTCGAAGGCCGGACGCTGGCCAACTACGGCATCATGGACCAGCAACTGGCGCTGGAATGGGTGCAGCGCAATAGCGCCGCCTTCGGTGGCGACCCCGACAACGTCACCATTGCCGGTGAATCGTCCGGCGGCAGCGTGCTGATGCATGTCACCTCTCCGGGCTAGGCCGACAAATTTCAGCACGCCATCGACATGAGCGGCGCCGCAGTGGCCTTGCGCTACCCGGCCTTCGGCGCGTCGCTGCCACCGGCGGCTGCCAAGCAGCAGTGCGACGCTTTCGCCCAGATGATGGACTGCGCACGCACCAGCGGCGCCGCCACGTTGGTCTGCCCGCGCGCGTTTCCTGCGGCCATCGTGTTGGCCGCGCAAAGGCCATATCTGACCAGTTAGGCGATCCTCGATGGCCAGGTGCTGTCCATGCACCCGGGCGATGCCTTTCGCAGCCGTCAGTTCAACCGCGTAACCCTGATACAGGGCATCACTCGCGACGAAGGCACGTTTTTTCGCCGGCTTTCCCGAGAACGAATCCGGCCACCCGATGGACGATGCCGGCTATGAGACCGCCATGCAGTTCTACTTCG
The DNA here is from genome assembly GCF_048068075.1 of Pseudomonas sp. NY15354. Taxonomy (NCBI): domain Bacteria; kingdom Pseudomonadati; phylum Pseudomonadota; class Gammaproteobacteria; order Pseudomonadales; family Pseudomonadaceae; genus Pseudomonas; species Pseudomonas sp. NY15354. Next base: position 24,050 of record NZ_JBLUPV010000034.1, on the reverse strand, counting down.
GCCCGCTGGCGGACGCTGTCAAGCAGCAGTACCCCGTGGACAGCTTCCCGACCCCAAGTGACGCCATGGCCGCCGCGGTGACCGACATGCTGTTCGCCTGCCCATCACGGGCCGTCCGCCGTTGGGCTGCCGACTACACGCCGACTTATGCCTACGGGTTCTCCGACTGCACGGCCCTTTCGTATCCGAAATCGACCAGCTTTGCGCTGGGCGCTTCCCACACCTTCGAACTGGCTTACCTGTTCCCTGGCTTTCACGGCAGCGCCGGCATCCCGGTGATGCTTGAATGCCTTGCAATCGCGCCTGTCCGAACAGATGGTGCAGCTGTGGACCAGCACCGGCCAGGCGAACACTGAGCAAACCCTGTGGCCACGTTACCAGCCCGCGCAGGACAACTTTCTGAAGCTGACGTTGCCGCAAGCGCGCCTGTCCAGCGCCTTCGGCGAAGGCCACCAATGCAGCTTCCGGGAACAAAGCGGCATCTACTGACCACTCATTACAACAGCGGAAATACCGCGATGAAAATCCATCTATACGCCAAAGTCGCCCTCATCACCGGCGCAGGCTCGGGCGTGGGCCTGGCCTCGCCGAGTTGTTTTTGGAGGCTGGCGCGTCCGTGGTGCTCGCGGGCAACCACTACGACAAGGTCAAGGAACAGGCCGACCGCCTGGCCGTACGCGGCAACACGCTGACGCAGCCGTGCGACGTGGCCGAAGAGGCGCCAGTGAAGGCGATGAAGGAAAACACCGTCAAACACTTCGGACGCCTCGATGCCGCCTATAACAACGCCGGCTGGCAGCCGCCACTGGCGCCGATCACCGAGACCAGCAGCGAGGACTTCGACCGCGTGCACGGTATCAACCTCAAGGGCGTGTGGCTGTGCATGAAGTACCAGATGCTCAAGCAGGGCGACGGCGTCGCCAACCGCGCCAGCTACTGCTCGGCCATACACGGCGTGCTGGGCATGACCACGTGCGCCGCGTTGGAATGGGCGGCCAAGGGCCTTCGCATCAACGCGGTGTGCCCAGGCGTGATCGACACGCCGATGGTCGCCACGATGATGACCGGCGAAGCGGATGTGCTGAACGCGCTGATCGACCAGGTGTCGATCAAGCGCCTGGGCCACGCCGACGAGATCGCGCAGGCGGTGTTGTGGCTGTGCAGCGATGCGTCGAGCTTCGTGGTCGGGCATTCGCTGGTTGTCGATGGCGGCATCACCGTACAGTAAGCCCTGGAAAACACGTGTCACAACACCAGCAGCCTCCCCTGCTGCATGGTCGAGGCCATGCCCATGCCATCGACCCAGAAAGCGAAAATTGCACCATGAATCGACCCTACATCGTCTGCCACATGCTCACCGCACTGGACGGCAAGATCACTGGCCCTACATGAAAGCGCCGGCCGTCCACGGCGCCTTTGAGGCCTACGAACGCATCAATGCCAGCTACCAGCAGCAGGCCTAGTTGTGCGGGCGCGTTACCACTGACGCAAACTTCACCTTCTACAAGTCCTTCGCGCTGGACGAGCATGCTCCGCCGGTGCTGGAGGGCGACTACGTGGCCGTGCCCGGGAAAATCGGCTGGCAAAGCAACAGCTTGAAGTATGCAGGCCGCCCCGAGGCGCACATCATTGAGGTGCTGAGCGAAAAAGCCAGCAACACCTACCGCGCCATTTTGCGCAGACTGGAGATTTCCTACATCGTCGCAGGGCAGGAGCAACTCGATTGCAAACTTGCCGCAGAGAAGCTCAAGGCCCTGTTCTGGATCGACACCTTGATGTTTTTCCTGCAAGCCGGCTTGGTGGATGAACTCAGCCTGATCATCGCCCCTCTGTCGCAAGGTAAACCCTTTCTAATAAAAGAGATCACTAACGGTGCGGGTACTTGTTACCCGTGCAGATGGGGACCGGAAATGGTGGATGGTATGGAAAAGCGGTGGCGTGCAGTGGCCGCCTATTCTGGTGGTCGCTTCGCTGGTAGGGTTGGTGTGTTTACGTTGAAACGATGTGACACTATCGTGATACCATGCGGTCGCACTATTGCTTTGTTTTTACTCATTTGAGAGTTGGTGGCGGGGATGCAGACTGATTATTTCAAAAAGCAAAAAATTCAAAGAATTGGTTAAGCGTAATTCAGTTGATGACTTTTGTTTGAATTTTTATATGCTTTTGTTGCATGTGAGTGAGTTGCAATATTATATTTTACTAAAATGACTCATTAGAGCTGGCTTTAATGCTAACGAGATTGCTCCTTGTATCTTGTTACACTATCGCTCTAGTCTCGCGGATGATGGTAGCAGTGAAAGGTTGACGCGATTGTTATTCAAGGCGCCTGTGTCTGAGTAATATTTTTTGAGCGCGGATTGATCTCGCAAGCTCGTTATAGCATCGTACTGGCGAAGTTGTCTGAGCGCCGAGAGAAGTGCTCTGCTTACCTGTCAAATGCATTAAGTAAGATTTGAAATGTCTGACGTGGTTGAGTCAATCGCTCTCATTGGAATCGTCTTTTCCATAATTAGATGGATGCTTGTTATTTGGCTTAATGGTTTACTATCCAAAGCAGTCGCCATGACAGTGAAGTGTGGGGCTTGTGAGGACTTTGCTGGAAAAGCAACTAACGACCCCAAAAAAACTGACCAATCTCTAAAGTATTTGAAGACTACCGACCCTTCAGTTACTGAGCTTGACCTGTATCAGCAATATGGCCTGGCAATTATTATGTTATATTAGTTATCAAAGCAAAATTTGCAACGATAGTCGTCCAGAGACAGGGTTTGAGATCGTAAGGATTGTCAAGAAGTCGGTGGCATTCGTGCATTTCCCGACGAGTGGTAGTAATGATGGCAAGATCCCAGTTACAATGCATGAGGTTATTGGCGTGCATTGCTGACAGGGATTACAGGGATTGGTATTGTAGTGAGTATGGAAATCAAGTCGAAGTCTAGACCTAAGGCTTTTCACGATTGGGTGTGTGAATATTTACGTGCCGAGCTAAACGAAGATGACTATGACAAGGCATTGAAAGCAGCAGAGTGCTTAATGCATAATGCAAAAATTTGCTGCTCGGAGTGGTTGGAAATGGTGAGACTGGCTAATACGGCACTTGGCAAGTTCAAAGATTAGATTTTGTTATTCTGCACAAATTTTTAGAAAATTTGCCTACCAGTTTAATGAGGAAGCATAAGCTTTACCATCTCCAACCATTGGGCGAAACTAGATACTAGCGAAGTGGACTCAGTCGCTTTTTATTTGCATTGAAAATAGTTGAGCATCTTCTCTGAAAAGTACAGTGTTATATGAGGCGAGAGTGTTTCCTCGGCCACCCTTCCCACGCCCTAATAAAATCGAGGGCTATTTCGCTCCGCTCGAGCTTGCTTTAAGCTCAGTTTCGGTATTTACATATCCTGCTACGTTGCCACATGCAATTCTGGTGTGATTATCGTTGATTTTTATTTCCATGGCGAGGCTCCTCGCTAAATTCCTTTGTCTTTTCAACAGTGTAGCTATTTTTCCTAATTTGGCTGTAGAGAGATCGCCACTGGTGCGGGTTTTCTTACCAGAGCCAATAGGTCGGCTGGCAAACGTCTAAATGGCATACCCTCGTTACACCAATGTAGTTTCTTCCACCTCACGATTTTGAACCGTTCTCATCTGACTTAGGTTACAGGTGGAGTTTGTTGCACGGCATCGTGCTATAGACTGCTCTCTCTCCTTCCCATTTCTCATTGGCACCAAAAATAAGTTCCATAATTTATCCAACTACCATAAAGCAGCTCGGCTGGCTACCAGTTTTCGACTGGTAGGCCCGGAGTTCTAGAAGTGATATTTATCGAGCCATTAGGGAGTACCCCGTCTTGGCTTTGCTCAAGAGGGATTCTCAACATGTATCCTGCCTGGGTTGCTCCAACTGTTAAAGCAATACAACCCGTATTAATCGGTTTTTTGTCGCCATAAAAAAGCCCGCACTAGGCGGGCAAATGTCGATCAAGCAGGAAAATCCATTCCTCGTAGACGGTAAGATCATACCTGAAAGCACAAGGCTCGTCAATTAGTCGAAGATATATTGCGAAATAAAATAAGGACCAACAAAATATCCTTAAAGGATTTTGAGTTGCTGCCGATAATGTCGTCACATACCGCGATGAAAGGAGGGGTTATGAGCTTGAGAAATATGAATATTGGGAGTCGAGCGGGCCTCGGCTTTACGATAATTGGAATGCTGGTGTTAATGATGGGGCTGGTTGCTCTATTCCAAGCTCATGAGATGGATAGTGCAACCGCTGAAATCCGTGACGAATGGTTGCCAGCAGTGCAGGAGATAGGTGAGGTCGGTAGTGGCTTGGGACGCACCAGAGCGCTGACGCTCAGGACGCTTACCATGAAAGACGGGCATCAGTTAAATGAAACAGTGGATTTGGTAAGGCGTATAAATCAAGAAGTATTTGGATTTCTGAATACTTATGAGAAAGCGATAGACTCACCAGATGATCGGCAGCTTTTTGAGAGCTTCAAGAAATCTTACGCTGTATATTTATCCTATCAAGGGAGAATACTCGATGGGGTACTTGCATCAGTAGAGCGTGGTGATGAAATTGAAGTGGCGAATGGTCCGCTTGCCAGTGCAGCGGACCAAATGATGGCTGCCTTGAATAAGCTGATCAAATTTAACGAACAAGGTGCTGTTCACGCCGCCGATCAGACAAGCAAGGCATTCGATGCTGCAGTGTTTATGATTATTGTAGCGCTGATCCTGATCTTGGTGCTAATGGTCGCAATTGCTATTGTATTGACTCGCAGCATTGTGTCTCCATTATCTGAGGCAGTTATAGTTGCTGATAGAGTTTCCAGTGGTGATCTTACTCAAAATATTCATGTGACTGGAAGCGATGAGCCTGCTCATCTGTTGATTGCGCTGAAGCGGATGCAAGATAGCCTGCATGAGACAATAGAGAAAATTTCTGAATCGTCCAATATGCTTGCCTCTGCCTCGGAGGAGCTACATGCTGTAACTGAGGATACGAATCGCGGACTTAATCAGCAAAGTGCTGAAATTGATCAAGCGGCCACGGCAGTTAATCAGATGACGGCAGCGGTTGAAGAGGTGGCTCGCAACGCTGTTAATACTGCTGATGATTCCAAAGCTGCTGACAAGAGCACCTATGATGGGCGTGAAAAAGTTAATCAGGCGCTAGAATCAATCAGTCAACTTGTCGGAAATGTTTCGGCTACTTCGGAAGAGGTTCAATTGCTTGCTCAGAATGCAAGCGAGATCAGTCAAGTTCTGGTGGTTATTCGCTCAATCGCTGAACAAACCAATTTGCTGGCGCTTAACGCTGCAATTGAAGCCGCTAGGGCTGGTGAGGCTGGACGTGGTTTTGCAGTTGTCGCTGATGAAGTAAGGGCACTAGCACACCGCACTCAACAATCGACAGCCGAAATTGAGAAAATGATTGATGGCATTCAATCTGGCACTAGTCGTGCGGTTGATGCTATGAGTGAGAGTCAAGAGCGAGCTAATGGCACGTTGCAGGTCGCTCGGGAGGCTAATGAGGCTCTTGAGGTGATTGGAGAGGCTATTACTTCGATTAATCAGAAGAATCTGGTTATCGCTAGCGCTTCTGAAGAACAAGCACAGGTTGCCCGTGAAGTAGATAGAAATCTTGTGAATATCCGAGATTTATCAATGCAGACTTCTGCTGGAGCAAATCAAACGAATGCATCCAGTCAAGAGCTATCGCGTCTTGCTGTGGATCTACATGCTATGGTTTCGAAGTTCAGGCTTTGAATAAGGCAATAGAGCGTAAAAACGTTAACAGCCCCATTCCGGGGCTTTTTTATTCCTGGAGGTTTAAAAGTCCTGTCATTTTTTGATTTTTTGCTTCTTTCCTCTAACATGGTTTCTGCAATTTTTGATAGGTCATTTCATCAAGTAGTTCACCTACTTGGTCAAAATTGATATTTTTTGCAAGGTCAAGTTCATATCGTAGTTGTTCATTTTCATCGATAAGGGTTTGAGTTTTTCCCAAAACTCCGACTTCTCTGCATCCCAAGCCTTTTGAGCTTTTCTGAAGTGTTCGACTGCGGCATGCTCTGCAATGATCCAAAGTGTTGTGTAACCGATCCATGTACCCCACCTACCACAAGGTGAGGTCCCGGTTTAACATGGCATTACTGGCTTACAGTTCCACGGCAACAACGCTTCGTAGCCCTCTACCGACGAGGGGCATGCGGCAGCCGTTCCAGTGCGTGGCGTAGCCACGCATAGGGCTCCTGGCCGTTGGCTTTGGCGGTTTCAACCAGGCTGTACAGTTGTGCGCTGGCTACCGCGCCTTTCGGTGTGTCGCTAAACAACCAGTTCTTCCTGCCGATCACGAAGGGGCGGATGGAGCGTTCGGCAGCATTGCTATCCATGGGTAGGAAGCCTTCCTCGACATACCGTTCGAGTTTGCTCCAGTTGCTCGCAGGTAATTCACCGCTTTGCCAAGTGCGTTCTGCGCGGTCATTTGTGGATGAGTCTTTTCCATCCAGCTTTTTAGTTGCCCGAGCAGCGGCACGCTGTGCTCGTGACGACCGGCTTTGCGGGATTCATCGCCCACATTGCCTAAATCCCGCTCAACACCGTACAGCTTGTTGATCAGGTTTAGCGCAATACCTGCACGCCCGGCTTTCCCTTACGGCTTCACTTTCTTGGCTTCAGCGAATGTGCGCCGCGCATGGGTCCAACAGCCCAAACGCTCAATACCCGCTTGGGCAGCCAATGCATTGTAACCTGCGTAATCGCCAGTCATCACATAGCCGCGATAACCATCGAGCAGGCGCGTCGGCACGTCCTGCGCCAGGCTGGTGGAATAGTCGAACAGAATGACCGGCCTGCCTGGTGGGCCACCCGTTTGTACCCACATCCAGGATTGACTGCTCGGCTCACGGTCAGGCTCTTTCAATACCTGGACGCGGGTTTCGTCGCAGTGGATGATCTGGCTGTTCAGCAAACTGTCGCGCATCAGGTTCAGCAGCGGCTGGATATGCCCACTGCACTGGATGACCCAGTGCGCCAAGGTTTGCCTTGGAATATCGATGCCGTGGCGGCCTAGAACCTTTTCGGAACGATGAAGGGGCAAACCATCTACGCACTTGGTGGTCAGCAGCATGACCAATACGCTGGGGCAGGCCATGCTCTTCTTGATCAACTGCGCAGGCTTGTCGGCTGTCGCTGGTGCGGCTTCGCAGCCCCGGCAACCGTAAACCTTACGGATGTGCTTGATCACGCGGATCTGCATCGGCACGATTTCGAGTCGCTCGCTGATTTCCTCGCCAATGGCGTGCTTATGGCAGCAACAGACACCGTTCAGTTCATGCTCGGGTAGTTCATGGATGCCTTCGATGCGTGGCAAATCGGCTGGCAGTGGTTTACGCTTGCCACGACGCCTAGCGGGGGCAACGACCTCCTCTCCAGCGGCCTCGTATGCCAGCTCTACCTCGTGCTCCGCTTCGTTGAGCAACGCCATTTGAGGCGTTGCCAGATCGACGGTCTGCTCCGATTGTCGACCGAACAGGCGCTGCCTTAGCAGGACAACTTGTTCTTCGAGCACACCCATCCTGTGCATCATTGCAAGCATCTGTTTGAGCAATTCAGGATCATCAGGGAGGTTGTCGGGCACGAAACTCATGCCCTGGATTATACCGAATCAGGCCACAAATCGTGGCGTCAAAACCTGATGAGGACGGTTACGCCAGAGGTCGAAGCCATCAAGTAGTCAATTCAGTTCCTGGACAGTCAGGGCAATCGCTTCGTCGGTGGGGTCGGGCGAGGTTTTGAAACGTTCGGACTCCAGACGCTTGAGCCAAAGGTAGAAGCCGTTTTTCTCCCAATAAAGGATCTTCACGCGGCTGTTTGGTTTGTTGAGGAACACGAAAAGTACCAGGTCGAAATCGGCTATCTTTATATCAAGCTCCACCAGAGCGGCCAGCCCATCGATGGACTTTCGGAAGTCGACAGGCTAGGGATAGAGGTAAACTTTTTCGACTTTGGGGTAGGGTCGCATCATGGTGAACAGGCTCTTGAGAAATCGGAGCACAGCATCAGGCATCAACAAACGGCTTTGAATGTGGGGTTCATGGAGCGCTTACCACGCACAAGGCAAAGAAACTCGTCATTCTGGCGCATGTTAGCTCTGCGCTGTTGTGCGCGTACACTCTGCGACTGTTTCTTCCGGCTAGCTACTTTCAGGCACTTTTGGGGACAGTAAGTTTTGTTGCTCCACTGACGTGAGGTATTTTGAATCGCTGCATTACAGGTAGGGCACTGCTTGATCATGATTACCTTCCTTTATAAGGCGCCCTCATATCCTGACTAGAGTTCTGTTGGACCGCCCACTCAAACGCTTGTCTTGCGGGCATTGGTTTTGCTATGCCATAGCCTTGTGCTACGTTACACCCAATGCTTAATAGCAGTTCCGCTTGATCATCATTCTCTACTCCTTCAGCGATAACTTCTCGATCAAAGGATTTGGCTAGACTTACAATCGCCCTGACAAGAGCAAGACTTTCATTATCAGGTAGTTGCTGGACAAAGGACTGGTCAATTTTTATGGCGTGTGTAGGCAACTGTTTGAGATAGCTCAGTGATGAGTATCCTGTCCCAAAGTCATCCAGCGAAAATTGAACCCCAAGTCCCATGCATTGCTCCAAATGCTTACTGACACGTGAAATATTCTCTAACGCCACTGACTCGACAATCTCTATGTCCAGCATTTGCGGTGGAACATTTGGGTGGTTGGCTAAAATCTCTTTGATAGACTCTGGAAAGTTACTCTTGTTAAAATGCAAGGCCCCGACATTAACACTTATAGGCCATAAGTGGCCGATCTTAGCCCACTCGTCTATTTGAGTAAGCGCTGTATTGATAGCCCACTCACCAATTTCTACAATTAGCTCATTATGTTCAACCACAGGCAAGAAGTCTAAAGGTGGCACCAATCCCTTATGTGGGTGGTTCCAGCGCAATAAAGCTTCAAACCCAATAACGACGCCGTTATTTAAATTTACTTTTGGCTGATAGTGCAGGCACAGCTCGCCATTCAATAGCGCTTCTTTGACCCTGTTAACAGTATCAAATGTCATTTTGTCAAATTTATCTAGAGAGATATCAAATAAAGTGTATCGATTGCGCCCGCTCTGTTTTGCTTTATACATGGCCTGATCAGCATGACGCAATAATGTCTCTGCATCCGCACTATCATTCGGGTAGATCGTAACTCCAGCGCTGGCAGAAATAGATAAATCTATACCATCGATCGTATAGGTTTTCGAAAGAGTGCTTAGCATGCGCTTCATTGCTTTGTTTAAATCATTGAGATTTCGCACATGCAAAGAAACCACGAACTCATCGCCGCCTAGGCGAGCCAAAATATCATCGCAACGGATAACTTGCCGCAAGCGATCAGCAGCTTTAATTAGGATGCGATCACCTATCGCATGGCCATGCCGATCATTTATCAGTTTAAACCCATCAAGATCAAGCATGCAAATCGCAAGCTTAATGCTATTATGGTCTATTTTAGAAATGGCGTGCTCAATGTAATTGAATAGTGAAGATCGATTGGGTAGGCCAGTAAGTTCATCGTGCTCTGCTCGCCATTGAAGCGCTTTCATCAATTGCCGTTTTTCGGTAATATCAAAGCGAATGGAAGCGTAGCTCTCTGGCCGCTGCCTGGCAGCGTCAAATATAGGAACTATGGTGCTTTCCACCCAGTAAAGACTTCCATCTTTACGGCGATTGCAAATTTCACCCTTCCAAACCCTCCCCTGTGAAATGGTTCTCCACAAGTTCCTGAAGAACTCTGGTGGGTGTTGGCCAGAGTTTAACATCCGGTGATCTTGCCCAATCAACTCATCCGCGGCATAGCCCGAAATCTCACAAAACATCTTGTTGACATAAGTGATATTGCCCGACAAGTCGGCCTCTGAAAAGATAGCTGCTGCGTCCACTGCTGCTCGATATCCTACACCCATGGCTACTTCTATCCCCTCAAGGTCAAACATAAAATCCTACCTATTAAAACGCTCAACAATTGCATGCAACCCACGAGAAGCACTTTTTAGTTCGTTGCCACGAAGCACTGCGGAGTTAGCATTTTTTGCGGTTACATCTACAGTACCTGCTACACTGTTAATTTGCCGAGAAATGTCTTCGGCAACGTATGCTTGCTCTTCCGAAGCGGCAGCCATTTGCTGGCTCATTGCGCTGATTCTCTCAACAGCCTCTCGAATTCCTTGGAGAGCGCTCTGTGTATCCACAACGTGCTGCACACCACACTCAGCCTCATGAATACCAAGCTTGGCAATGCTCACCGCTTCATCTGCCCCCTTTCTGAGGGTTTCAATGACGCCTTGAATATGTTCGGTGGAGAGCCTGGTTTTACTTGCTAGCGCGCGAACTTCATCAGCTACCACAGCAAAGCCGCGACCTTGTTCGCCAGCCCTAGCAGCTTCAATCGCAGCATTAAGCGCAAGCAAGTTTGTTTGATCGGATATAGCTTGAATTACACCAGTGGCGACCATGATTTGCTGAGTTTCACTTGCAAGCTTATCTACGGCTGCACTAATATTTGTCACGGTGCTAGCTAGAACTTGAATTGCATTTCGAGAAATTTCAGCTATCTCACCTCCCTGCTCAGCTAGTTTGCTTGCAGTGTGTGCTTCAGTTGCTGTTATTTGAACGTGCCCCGCAACCTCACTTATTGAAGTCGCCATTTCTGTTATAGCGATTGCTGTCATGTCTGTTTCAGCTTTCTGCTTTAGCAAAGCATGCTCAGTATTATTCGAGAGCTGACTGGTATGCCCGGCAGCCTCAGCTACCTGGCTGGCCAAGTCACTTAATCGAGTCAAGGCTGTTTTTAGACGTGCCTCCTCGCTAATTAAGATCATTTCCAGCTGTGCTTGGCGCCCTTGCAAGTCGCTATATGTAATGGCGCACATTGAGTCCGAGAAAGCTTTCGGGGTGTTTTTAATAAGTTTGCCAAGGAATAATTCCTGCTGCTTATTAGCCCACCATGTCGTAGCAAAGAATAGAAATACCGTTACTGTAGCAGCCGCCAGGCTCGGAAGTACACTGGCACTAATAACTGCCAGCATGCCTGCTAATGTGGGGACGGCAATTTTTCTCAAAAGCACCATGTAATAATGGCCTTTAGGGATAGCGTTTTTCCCCTCTCGCAGCCGCCTGTATAAGGTTTCTGCACGCTTTACTTGAGCGCTAGTGGGTTTGATCCTAACTGACTCATATCCAGCTAGTCGCCCATTTTCTAGAATCGGAGTTACATAAGCACTGACCCAGTAGAAATCACCATTCTTGCAGCGATTTTTGACTATACCCATCCAGCTCCTCCCTGATTTCAAGTAGCTCCACATCAGTTCAAAGACAACTTTAGGCATGTCGGGATGGCGAACCAGATTGTGCGGGCTACCCAATAGCTCTTCACGAGAGTAACCACTTACCCTAACGAAGTCATCATTACAGTACAGTATGTTTCCATTAACATCTGTAGCAGAAATCAATCGTTGCTGCGCCGGGAATGTTTGTTCAACGGTTGTTATAGGTAGATTTGAGCGCAAAATTAACCCCCAACGGTGCTAGTGGCATCATGCCACCCTAGCATGGTAAACTCTACAATTCCACGCTCAGGCTTGTACCTGCAAGGTGTTCATGAGAGTAGCTTGGTCTATGTTAACTTAAGGTATACCTAGGGTGATACGGTCGAGCTTAGCCAGCACCAGCATTTTTGCTTGATATGTAACACCCAAAGTGGAACACTGATAGGAGAACACCCTAACTGATACAGGACGAGTCATGTTCATACGTGTCTACCTTCGTGCATCGACAGACGAGCAGGACGCCGGTCGCGCCCACGACTCGCTGGAAAGGTTCGTTCAGGATCAAAACAAGGCTATTGCTTGTGAGTACATAGAGAATGCCAGTGGGGCTGCATCGGATCGTCCTGAGTTGTTGCGTTTGCTGAAGGATGCTGGAAAGGGCGACGTTCTGTTGGTTGAGTCCATTGATCGTCTCTCCCGTCTTCCTGTCGACGATTGGAACAAACTCAAAGCAGCCATAGATGCTAAGGACCTTCGCATCGTCGCTTTGGACCTGCCCACAAGCCACCAGGGTTTGCGCGATACCAACGGCGACGACTTCACGAATCGTATGCTTAGCGCGATCAACTCAATGCTCGTGGAAATAATGGCGGCGATTGCTAGAAAGGACTATGAGCAGCGCCGAGAACGCCAGGCACAAGGCATTCAGAAAGCTAAAGCAGCTGGAAAGTACCAAGGACGCCCGGTGGATGCAGAACTGCACAAGCGGGTCAAGGAACTACTGGGAGCCGGTATGGGTATCCGAGCCACGGCTAGACACGCTAATTGCTCGACCACTACCGTGCTACGCATCCGCGATACCGTAGGTTGAGACTGACGCCGAGCAACGAAAAAGGCCCGTATAGAACGATCTATACGAGGTCTTATCTTTTGCTGCTGCACCCACCTTGCACCCACGCTGCCAAGGTAGCATCTAGAATTATGAGGTAAGCTCTTGATTTATATTGCGTCTCTCGGGGATTCGAACCCACGACCCTGCCTTCGGAGCACACGAAGATGCGCAAACCTTTCGTCATCCTACTGCACTCGGAGGGCACGCATGGCCCTGGGACTGCTGCCGAACCAGCGCGTGCAACTGCGTGAAAGCACCGAGGCCTCGGCGTAGCCGAGGAAGTGAGCGATCTGCGTCAGTGACGGCCCACCGGGTAGCGCGATCAGTGCTTTGAACTGCTCCTGGCGCACGTTATCGAGAAGTTCCGCGAAACTGGTGCCTTCGGCCCTCAGGCGGCGCTGCAGGGTGCGCGGATGCAGGGCCAGGCTGCGGGCAATCGCCTCCTGCGTTGCCAGCCCGCTACCGAGCAACTCGCCGGCCAGGCGCCGCACCTGCTCGCTCAGACGTGTTGCGCTGGGTCCGGCGTAGCGTTGCAGGTAATCCAGGGCCAACTGCTTGATCTGCGGGTCCTGCTCGCCCAGCACCACCTCCAGATCGCTGGCAAGCAGCTGCACACTGGCGCTGGCGGCCATAAAACGCACCGCACAGCCGTAGGCCCGCTGGTAGACGGCGAGATCCGCCGGTTGCGCCTGCGGCAGACTGACCTGCAGCGGTTGTACGCGATCGGCGGTCAGTTGCCTGAGGCACTGGCAGATGATGCTCAGCGAGAGGCTGGTGATTTGCAGGCGGGCGGCCAGGTTGACCTGGCGGATGTCCAGCTGCAGATTGATCCTGTCCGGCTGCTCGGCATCGGCTTGCAGTTGCAGGCTCAGGGCCGGGCTATGTACGAACAGGTAGCGCACCCCCAGCTCGATGGCCTCACTGACATGCCGCGCCTGGCGCAGCAGCACGGCAATCGGACCGAGAATGCCGATGCCCTGGACATGCGCCAGGCGCAGTCCGAAATCCGCGCAGTGGCCCAGCACGGCGGACTCTTCCAGCAGGTTGATAAAGGCCGGATAGGAAATCAGCCGGTCCGGCTCGTGTAGGGCCGCCAGTGGCAGTTCGAAGCGTGCCAGCAGGGCTGGCACATCCAGCCCCAGGCTTTGAGCCAGCGGCTGGTAACCGGTCAGGGCGGCGGCGCGCACGAAAACGCTCATGACTGTTCGCTCATATTTTTATTTGTCGTGAAATGTCATGCAGGTGTCCGAAGCTGTCAAGACCTCGCCCACCAGTCAACGCATGATTCGGAAAACTCCAGCTTGGCACAGGCGAGGTAAGACAATGGCAAGCGCAACAGATACCTTCGATTTCATCGTGATCGGGGGCGGCCCCGGTGGCTGCGTCACGGCGGCGCGGCTGAGCGAAGTGCCGGACTGTCAGGTGCTGCTGCTGGAAGCCGGCCCCGATCGTCGTGGCCTGCTGGCGGACAATCTGGCGCTGGGCACCCTGGCACTGGTGCCGCGCAAGAGCAGCAACAACTATGGGCTGAGCACCGAGACGGAGGCCGGCCTCAATGGCCGCCGCGATTTCCATCCACTGGGACGCGGCCTCGGTGGTGGCTCCAGCATCAACACGCTGATGTACATGCGCGGCAACCAGCAGGACTACGACGACTGGGCCACCATGGGCAACGCCGGCTGGTCGTGGGATGAGGTGCTGCCGTATTTTCGCAAGTCGGAGAACAACCAGAGTTTTCGCGACGACCCGCTGCATGGCACGGACGGGCCGATGTGGGTGGAGGAGCCGCGCACCGGCAATCCCTATCAAAAGCTGTGCCTGCAGGCCTGCGCGGAGGCGGGACTGCCGCACAATCTCGACCTCAACGGGGCCAGCCAGGACGGCTGTCGGCGCACCCAGGTGTTCATGAAAAATGGCGTGCGTTACGGCGTGGGCAAGGCTTATATCCACCCGATTTTGGAGCGCCGCCGTAACCTGCAGCTGTGGGCCGACACCCAGTGCACGCGCATCCTCTTCGAGAACAAGCGCGTCGTGGGCGTGGAGATCGAGCAACAGGGCCGGCGGCGCATCGTGCGTTGCCGCAAGGAAGTGATAGTCGCCGGCGGCGGCATTCTCTCGGCCAAGCTGCTGCAGCTCTCCGGCGTTGGTGACCCACAGTGGCTCAAGCCGCTGGGCATCGAAACGGTTCATGCGCTGCCGGCCGTGGGCAAGCACCTGCAGGATCACGCCGATGTGATCATGGGCTTTCATATCCCCGGCGACGCCGACCTGATCGGCATCTCGCCCACCGCCGCCGGGGTGATGTGGCGTGGCTGGCAGGACTGGAAGCGCGATGGCACGGGCCGCCTGGCGACCAACTTCGTCGAGGTGACCGGCTTCATGAGCCTGACGCCGCAGTCGCGCAAGCCGGAGATCCAGTACGAGTTCTTCAACGCCCTGGCCACCAACCACGGCCGCAACATGTATTTCAAGCACGGCATGTCGGTGCACGTGCTGCTGTTGCATCCGCAGAGCCGTGGCACGGTGCGCCTGGCCAGCAGCGACCCGTACGCCGCGCCGCTTATCCAGTTCAACTACCTCAGCGATCCGCAGGATCTGACGACCATGGTGGAGGGGCTCAAGCGCGTGCACGCGATCATGACCCAGACGCCGACCTTCGCCGGCCGCGTCAAGCGTGACATGCGCACCGCGCATTGCCGCAGCGATGCCGACTGGGCGCAGTTCGCCCGCGCCGCCGCCGGCACCAACTACCACCCGGTCGGCAGTTGCCGCATGGGTAGCGATGCCGCCGATTCGGTGGTCGATGCCCGCCTGCGCGTGCACGGGCTGCAGGGGCTGCGCGTGGTGGACAGTTCGATCATGCCGCGCATCGTCGGCGGCAACACCATGGCCCCGTCGATCATGATCGGCGAGAAAGGCGCCGAGATGATTCGCCAGGACTGGAACATGCCGCTGGCCTCCAACCCTGCCGACTATTACCCGGAGTAATGCCATGACGTTTGCCTGGAAAAAAGGCGCGCCACGGGTGGTGTTCATCACCGGCGGCGGCAGCGGCATCGGCCGTGAGTTCGCCCGCCGACTGGCGCAGGAAGGGGGCAGCGTGGCGATCTTCAATCGACGCCTGGCCCCGACGGTGGTCGAGGAGCTGCAGACCCTCGCGCGGTCGCCGAGCCAGCGCTTCAGCAGCTTTGCGGCCGATGTCATGGATGAGGCCGCGTTGCGCCACGCGTTCGCCGAGGCTGCCGCGCAACTGGGTTCGCCGCAGCTGATCATCAACTCGGCGGGGATCATCGTCTCCTCGCCCTTTGCCGAGCTGTCGGCGGATGACTTCGAACGGGTGGTGCGGGTCAACCTGATCGGTTCGCGCAATACCAGCGCGGCGGCCTTGCCGTACCTGAGTCCCGGCTCTCACCTGGTGCTGGTGGCCTCACTGGCCGGGCTATTGGGCAACTACGGCTATGCCGCTTACAGCGCCTCCAAGTTCGGCGTGGTCGGCCTGGCCCGGGTGCTGGACATCGAACTCTCCCTGCTGGGCGTGGATGTCAGCGTGTGTTGTCCCGGCGTCATCCTCACTCCGATGGTGCAGGCAGAGCACGAGGTCGAGCACCCGCTGACCCGCGCGCTGGCCGAGTTCCCCGGCGTGCTGGATGTCGAAACGGCCTGCCGGGGCATGTTACGCGGCATCGCCCGGCGGCGTTTCGAGATCGGCGTGGGGCTGCTGCCCCGGCTGACCGCCTGGGGCTACCGCCATGCGCCCGGGTTCATGCGCCCGCTCAGTCACCTGCTGACCAGGTGGTATGCGCGCCGGCTGCGCACACGCTAACTGGCCGCATCGATTACTTGCGATTCATCGCCCAGGACATCGCCAATGCGAGTGCAGCTATCGCCGTGCCAACCCACCCCAAGGAAACCAGGCCAAGGTGCTGAATACTCACGCTACCTACCGCCGCGCCGAGGCCAATACCGCCGTTGGCGGCCGACACATTCAGCGTGCCGGCAAGCGCCTGAGCCTTCGCCCCGGCCATCATGACCCTCACCTGGCAGACAGGAAACAAGGCGGTGTAGGCGATCCCCCAGGTCGCCAACGCCACTACCAGCAGCCAAAGTCTGTCTGCCGTTGGGCCAACCGCAGACATCCCCGCCCCCAGCACGATCAGAAGCACCATAGTTGCCCCTAAGGGGCTACGCTCGACCAGCCGACCACCGATAGCGTTCCCGATCATCCCCACCGCGCCAAAGCCCATCAGCCACCATCCCACTTGCTCACTCGGGATCCGGGCAAGTCGCTCAAGCATGTCTGCCAGGTATGTGTAGGCGGTGAACATTGCGGTAAATACCACGACGGAGAGCACGACATGGAGGACAAAGCGTGAATCCTTCAGGATCGCACTTTGCCGCTGCCCAGCCTGTTGCGCGGGAGCTTTGGGCAGTTGCGGCATCAGCCGCCACATCAGCACGGCAATCACCAGGCACAACCCTGCCAGGATCCAGAACGTCCCGCGCCAGCCCACCGAGGCGGCCGCCAGCGTACCGAGCGGAATACCAAACACAAACGCGGCAGTGATGCCCAGATAGACGCGCGCAACGGCTTTTCCTTCGTTCCCACGACCGGCCAGTTGCGCGGCCGATTCGCTCGCCGTACCCCAGAACACCGGCAACACAATGGCCGCCAAAAGTCTGGAAAAGGCCATGCTCCAAAAGCCGCTGGCCATCGTTGAAAGCGCGTTGGAAAGCGCAAAAATGACCAGAATCGCGAGAAAAGTCTTCTTGCGATCGAAGTGCGAGATTGCTGCCGTGAGAAACGGCCCGACCAGCATCACGGTAAAGGCAAACAGCGTCACTAGGTAGCCCGCGGTGGTGATGCTGATGTTCAGGTCGCGCGCCAGCCCGGGCAGGACGCCGAGAATGATGAACTCGGTGGTCAGCAGCGCAAAGGCCGCAATGGTGAGGATTAGGATACTGCCTGCTGCTCGTGTATCCGGTGCGGACGCAGCGGGGCCAAAAGTGGCTTGCATAAGGGCCAACTCCAAAGGGTAAGTAACGGAGCGATAGGCTATCCTGTACATAAAACCCTATCATTGGTAATTAATACGCAATCAATTGGAATAAATTTCAACAATGCTGGAGAGCGGAATGCTCAGCGAACGGAGCCTGAAAGGCATCGCCGTGTTTGTCTGCGTAGCCGAGGCCGGGAGTCTCACTGCCGCTGCAGAGCGCTTGAACCTCACCACATCAGCCATCAGCAAAAGCCTGGCACGGCTGGAGGAGCGTCTGCAGATCAGGCTGCTGGAGAGGACGACGCGGCGCCTGGCGCTTACCGATGCGGGTCAGACTTACTACCGCACCTGCAAGGAAGTGCTGACGGAGTTGGACGAAGCCGAAATGCAGATGCACGTCGAACAAATTGAACCTAGGGGCCGTGTTCGCATCGACATGCCGGCCTCCTATGGCAGGCTGCAGGTGTTGCCTGAAATCATTCGCTTCGTGGCGCAGCACCAGCAGATGATGCCGCACATCACACTGACTGACCGGTTTGTCGATCAGGTCGAAGACGGTATCGACATCCTGATCAGAATCGGCGGGCCGGAAACCTGGCCGGCCGGTGTGGAAAGGCGCCTATTAGGCACGCAGCGCCTGATCTTCTGCGCCTCTGCGAGCTACCTGAAAGAGCATGGGACGCCCACCTCCGAAAGCGAACTCCACCAGCATGGATGCGTGCTCTATGGAAAAACTGACGGAAGCGTTTACCCGCTCCACTTTCCCGGAGCCCATGCCAACGACGGCGAAATGCGGGTAGTATCGGGCAAAATTGCGATTGGCCACAGCGAAGGGCAGCTGGCCATGATTCTTGCGGGGCTCGGCATCGCTCAATTACCGACCTGGCTGGTCGAAGGGCATCTGCGCGAGGGCAGGCTCGTTCAGGTGCTGCCAGAGCTGAGTACGCGCGGCCTGCCCATCAACCTGGCCTGGCTCAAGAGCCGAGAAACGCTGCCCAAGGTGCGGCTCCTTGTAGATGCGCTCTACAACGGGATAGCGGAAATGGTCGGCTAGCTCACCTCTTCAGCCAAACGCTGTGCCGCCAGCCGGTTGGCTTCCACTTCATCGAGAACATCTGAATGTGTCTCTGCCCACTCGTACAGAGCGAGCAACGGCTGCACACAACGCTTACCTAGCTCCGTTAGCGAATACTCCACCATCGGCGGTACAACGTTGAACACCTCGCGGTGCACGAGACCATCACCCTGTAGCTCCTAAAGCGTCTGGATCAGCATCTTTTTCGAGATGCCCGGCATGCTGCGCTGAAGGCTGCCGGTGCGCTGCGCCTGGAAGTGCAGGATATAGAGCACCATCGACGTCCATTTCGGCGTGAGCAGTTGATGAACGCGCCGCGGCGCACAGGTTTCATTAACCACCAGATAAGTCATGGTTACCTCAAGGTGACTAGGCAACCAAAAAGTGCCTAGTAGACAAACATAGACTGAAGATTGAGCATTATGCACACCTTCTGATCCTTTGCCTTGAGGTTGCCATGTCGAAACCCACCATGCGGGCCTTGCTCCTGGAGAGCTACCAATCCGCACAATTTCGTGACGTACAGATCGAACGCCCCGCCCCAGGCCAGGGTGAGGTGCTGGTTCGTGTGATTGCCAGCGGCGTAAATCCAATCGACTACAAGATCCGCACAGGTATCGCGTCCTATGCCATGCCTGAGCTACCCGCCGTGCTGGGTACGGACATGGCTGGCATTGTCGAGTCCGTCGGCGCGGGGGTCACCACCTTCAAGCCGGGCGATGCCGTGTACGGCATGACGGGCGGCGTGCGAGGGTTGCAAGGCAGCCTGGCGCATTATCAGGTTGCCGACGCCGACCTGCTCGCGCACAAGCCGAAGAACCTGAGTTTCCGAGAAGCCGCAGCCGTCCCGCTGACATTTCTCACCGCCTGGCAAGGGCTGGTGGATGGCGCCAAACTCAAGCAAGGCCAAAGCGTCCTGATCCAAGGCGGCGCCGGGGGCGTGGGGCACATGGCAGTGCAAATCGCCCGCAGCTTAGGCGCGAACGTCTTTGCCACTGCCAGCCAGGCAAAACACAGCTTGGTCGAGCAACTGGGCGCGGTGCCGATCGACTACCACAGCAGCACGGTAGAGCAGTACATATCCCGCCACACGCAGGCCAGGGGGTTCGAGGTCATCTTTGATTCTGCTGGCGGCAAAAGCCTGGACGATTCACTGGCGGCGATTGCGCCATATGGCCACATCGCCAGCTGCGCAGCCTTCGGCACACACAACCTGGCCACCAGCTCACTGCGCTGCGCGACGCTAACCGGGGTGTTCGTGTTGTTGCCAATGCTTAGCGGCCAGGGACGCGCCCACCAGGGACAGGTGCTGGCAAACGCGACGCGACTCATCGAGAAGGGAGAAGTGCGCCCTATTCTGGACAAGCATCGCTTCACGCTCTCAGAGGCCCATCAGGCGCATGATCTTGTACAGAGTGGCCAGGCAGTCGGCAAAGTGGTTATCGAGGTCGCGAGCGAGGCAGATCAGTGGCTTGGCGCCGATTGAGCACAAGCCACGGTCGAAGACCGGCCAGCCATACCGGTGAAACGCAAACAGCATTCTTGACCTCAATGCGCTTTCAGTAACGCGACTGACGGGCAAGAGCGCTGCCAGCAGCGCGAGATCGCCTTTTTCAGGCGCCTGCTAGGGCGCGATCTTACGCTTGAGCGCCTGTGCCAACGGCCGGGGCAGATTCGGCAGCGAGCGCAACAACCAGGGCAGGACTTTGCGCTTGGCACCACTGAGCGACTCGGGCACCAGAGCTTCGATCAGGTGCGGGCCGGGGTGGGTCAGGGCATATTCAAGCGCCTTGGTGAAGTCCTCGGCGCTGTTGGTGCGCACCGCGTGCACGCCCATGCCCTGGGCCAGCTGGGCAAAGTTCAGCCGCGGCCCGTCCAGATCCAGCTGGGCGCGCGCCTTGTCGCCACCACTGCCAGCCCCCACACGCTCCAGTTCGACGTTGAGCACCGAATAGCTGGCGTTGTTGAAGATGATGTTGACCACGTGCAGATGCTCGCGGGCCATGCTCCACAACGCCTGGATGGTGTACATCGCGGTGCCGTCACCGATCAGGGCCACCACCGGCCGGTCCGGGCAGGCCACGGCCGCGCCGACGGCGTTGGGCAGGCCCTGGCCGATAGCGCCGCCGGTCAGGGTGATCAGGTCGTGGCGCGGGCAGCCGGCGGTCATCGCGCCGAGCATCAGCCCCGAGGTGATGGCTTCGTCGATCAGAATGGCATTCTCCGGCAGCAGGTGGCCGACCGCCTTGCACACCTTGGGCGCGGTCAGTTTGCCGCGAGGCCGGCCGGGACGCTGGGCGGCCTGCAACTGCGGCTGAGCCTGGCTGG
Organism: Pseudomonas sp. NY15354; assembly: GCF_048068075.1. NCBI lineage: Bacteria > Pseudomonadati > Pseudomonadota > Gammaproteobacteria > Pseudomonadales > Pseudomonadaceae > Pseudomonas > Pseudomonas sp. NY15354. Next base: position 3,169 of record NZ_JBLUPV010000034.1, on the reverse strand, counting down.
CGCCAAGGGCGACGGCCAACTTGGTCAGGCTGGCCGGTGCGTCCTGCTCGGGGGAGGACAGGGTGTGCACCGTGCAACTGTCGGGCACCAGGTAGCTCGGCTTGCCGGGATAGGCAAAGAAGGACACCGGCGCCTTGGCATCGACCAGGATCAGGTGCTGAATGTCGGCCAACTGTACCCCGGCCATCTCGGCCAGGTAGGCGATACGCTCGACAGGCGGCAGGCCGACACCGCGTGTCAGGCGAGTGGGAAATACTTCGGCCAGCAGCTTGACCCCGGCCTGCGCGGCAATCCGCGCCGCCGCCAGCAGGCCCGGTTCGCGCAGCGCCTGGCCGCCGAGCAGCAACGCAGTCTTGCCGCCGCTCTGGTTGCCGTTCTGAATGGCCTGAACGATGGCCTGCACCACGGAGTCATCGGCCACCGGTGCGGCACGGCGAGCGGGCATGGCGCACGACTGAGCCCCCTCCCCCCAGGATACATCGGCCGGCAGGATCAGCGTGGCCACCTGGCCCGGCAAGCCCTGAGCGGCCTTCACCGCATCCACCGCGTCTTGGCTCAGTTGCGCGGTACTGGCGCTGGTGCGCACAAACCCCGGCGAGACGTTGCGCGCCACGGTTTCGATATCCGACTGCAACTGCGCGTCGTACTGAGTGTGGTAGATGGCATGGTCGCCGACGATGTTGACCACCGGCACCCGGCCCTTGCGTGCGTTGTGCAGGTTGGCCAGGCCGTTGCCCAGGCCGCAGCCCAGGTGCAACAGCGTGGCGGCAGGCTTGTCGGCCATGCGCGCGTAGCCATCGGCGGCGCCGGTGGCCACGCCCTCGAACAGGGCCAGCACGGCGCGCATGCGCGGTTCGCTGTCGAGCGCGGCAACGAAGTGCATTTCGCTGGTGCCGGGGTTGGTGAAGCAGACCTCGATGCCGGCATCGGCCAGGGTCTGCAGCAAGGCTTGGGCTCCGTTCATGGGCGCTCCGGTGGGGTGATGAGATGGCTGGGGTTGATGTCGGCAATTCGGCTGACGCCGGCCAGCGTCATGGTCAACAGCAGTTCGCGCTGCCAGTGCGCGAGTAGCCGGGTGACGCCGGCCTGGCCCTGCGCCGCCAGGGCCCAGACCCAGGGCCGGCCGATGAGCACGCCGCGCGCGCCAAGGGCCAGGGCCTTGAAGATGTCCACGCCGCTGCGCACGCCGCCGTCCATCAGCACCTCGGTCCGACTACCCACCGCACGGGCGATGGCCGGCAGCGCGGTGATACTGGCCGGGGCCGCGTCCAACTGGCGTCCGCCGTGATTGGAAACGACTATGCCATCGGCCCCGCTGGCAACGGCGGCACGGGCGTCATCCACCTCCAGAATGCCCTTGAGCAGCAATCGACCCTGCCACTGATCGCGCAGCCAGTCGATGTCGCGCCAGCTCACGCCAGGGTCGAACTGCGCGTCGATCCAGGCCTTGAAGGTATTCAGGTCGCGCCCGCCGGGCACCTGCCGGTGCAAATTGCCAAAGCTCAGCGGCCTGCCGCCGATGACCACGTCGCTCACCCAGCCGGGGCGCGCCAGCACTTGCCGAGCACGCAACAGCGCGGCCCGCGCACTGCTGGCCGCCATGCCGTTGCGCACGTCGCGCCAGCGCATGCCGGGCAGGGGCAGATCGACGGTGAATACCAGGGTGCGGCAGCCGCCGGCCCAGGCCGCCTCCAGCAAGGCGCGGACGGCACCACGGTCGCGCAGCATGTAGAGCTGGAACCAGGGCGCCTGCCCGGTGGCGGCCACCACCTCGGCCAGCGGACAGATGCCGACGGTGGACAGCGTGAACGGCACGCCTGCGGCCAGCGGCGGGGCACAGGCCTGCCCGGCGAGCTGGCTGCGGGTATCTACTTGCGCCACGTCGAGCAGCACGCGCTGGCGCAACCTGATGGCGGCAAAGTCGGCGACATTGGCGGCCAGCGTGGCTTCGTCGCCCGCACCGCCCTCCACATAGTCGAACAGAAAGCGCGGCAGTCGGCGCTGTGCCAAGACACGCCAGTCGGCAACGGTGGCGGGATACATGGGCGACTCCTCAGCGGTTACGCCAGAGCATGATATCCAGCATCTTGCTGGGCAGGCCACCGTAGGGCGGCTGCAGAAAACTCACGGTGCGCAGCAGGCCCTGCTGGAATACCGGGCGCAGCTTGGAGAAGGTCAGGAAGCCTTCGCGGCCGTGGTAATGGCCCATGCCGCTGTGGCCCACACCGCCAAACGGCAGATGGTGCTGGCCGGCATGCAGCAGCGTGTCGTTGAGCGTAACGCCGCCGGAGAGGGTCTGGCTCAGTACCTGCTCCTGCAACGGGCGCGAGTGGCTGAACAGGTACAGCGCCAGCGGGTTGGGCCGCTCGTTGATGTAGTGCAGCACCTCATCCAGGTTGCGGTAGCTGCGAATGGGCAGCAGCGGGCCGAAGATCTCGCGCTGCATGACCTGCATGCCGTCGTGCACGTTGAGCAGCGCCACCGGCGGCATGATGCGCCGCCCCGCGTCGCCGGCCTGGCCGGGGCACAACGGCACGACTCGCGCGCCCTGGTCGATGGCGTCCTGCAGCATGGCTTGCAGGCGGTCGTACTGGCGCTGGTCGATGATGGCCGTGTAGTCGCCGCTCAGCAGGTCGGGGTAGCGCTGCGCGACGATCCGCTGCGCGTGGGTGATGAAGGCCTGCTCCTGACCCTCGGGCACAAACAGGTAATCGACGTTGGTACAGATCTGCCCGGCGTTGAGCATCTTCACCCAGAGGATGCGTTCGGCAGCCGTTTGCAGAGGATAGTCGGGCGCGACGATGGCCGGCGACTTGCCACCCAGTTCCAGCGTCACCGGAGTGAGGTTGGCGGCGCAGTTGGCCATCACCGCCTTGCCGGTCTGCGGCGAGCCGGTGAAGAACAGATGGTTGAACGGCAACTGGGTGAACAGCGGGCCGATGCTCTGGCCATCCTCGCTCGCGTCGCTGAACTGATCTTGCCCAGTCCCAGTGGACACCCCGTTAAGCGATAAACTGCAACGAGGTGAATCATGGCAAGACAAGCAACCCCAATGAAACAGACCCGCACCCGCCATTCCCAAGCCTACAAGGACGAAGCGCTGGCTTTGGCCGAGCGCATTGGCGTCAGCAAGGCTGCCGAACAGCTCGGCCTGCATGCTTCCCAGCTC
>NZ_JBLUPV010000033.1:0-60284 GCF_048068075.1 Pseudomonas sp. NY15354 | reverse complement strand
CTTGACCGCTTCGATCTTGAATTCTTCGGGGTAACGCTGACGACTCATGGCACCTCCTATTTGGGCCTCATTATGAGGCTTGGAGGTGTCTACGAAACCAGGGGCGATTCACTATGACCGACGGCTTGGATATCTTTTCTGATCTCATTGCTCGTGCAGGGAGGCGTGGGATTACCGAAATAGGCATGATTCTTTATGACGGGGTCATCGCTGGAACGATGCTCTTTGCAACATTCCTGATCACGCTACCCGCTGGAGCGATGATCATTACAGCGAAGGTACTTTTAGCGTTTTTGCTTGGGTGCGGTCCGTTGTTCATTGCAATGCTGCTGTTCGGCCAGATGACCAGCAAGTGGTTCGATCAATGGTTCGCCCAGGTGATGACCTATGTCATTCAGTGTGCTGCTGTCACGTCAGTGCTGACGCTTGGGATGAAATTCTTTTCGGTAATGTTGGCAGATGTGCAGCCCACTGCTGGAAACGGCCCAGCGACCGACATGTTGGAGATCCTCGCGTTGAGCGGGATCGTGCTCTACATGGTTTATCAGGCTTACTCTTTAGGAGGTCAGCTTGCAGGTGGTTTGTCGTCCAGTGCGATCACATTGCGGCAGATGGCGCAGGCGGCGTTGAATCCAGCCAAGGCGGTCTTCAACACAGTTAATCCGATGTCAACGCGCCGTGATCTGCAGTCGGGCATGATGACCACTGCAAGAGGCTTAAATCATGTGATCGCAGGGAACAGCGTTTGGAATCCCGCCTACCGGCAGCACGTCATGCAGAACCTGGGCAAGAACTGGGGTAGGGCGAGAGGAGGGAAAGTCGGCAGTTAAAGGTCTATTGGTGCCGTGGAGCATGCTGCGCGCCCTGGCGGGCTTACCCAAAGGGGCTCTGCCCCTCTGGACTTCCCGCCCTCGCCGGTAGCAGGGGCCGCTGGGAAAGGCATCCAGCAGCCCCCGCATATAGGATTGGAGGTGCGCAGCGTCAAGGGTTCGCTTCGCCGTCATCCTCGCCCGGTCCCGTTTCACGGGCTGCGGCCTCCGGTGACGCCCTTGACACTCGTTGATCTGTTCAGCGCTGAAATTGTCTTGTTTTAGTCACCGACACGAAGGGAAAGCCCGTGAATACTTCGGAGAGCATCATCGTCACGAATGCTGAGCGGGAGCGGCGTCGGAAGGCTGTCGAGTATGCGTGCGTGTCAATCGGGCTTGAGGGCTTTGTATTGAGCGCTGAAGAAAAGCGACGCGCTCAAGCTTTTGTGGACGGGGAGCTCACCTTGGCCGAATTTGTTTCAGCCAGCATTCACGAATAGCTGGAAGCTGGGTCAAGGGCATCACCGCAAGCCGCAGCGGAGCGCAGCCCGGAGGGCGAGCACCGAACGGGTGAGGATGATGGGCGTAGCCGTACCCTTGATGCAGCTGTAAGCGACCAAGCCTAGCGACAGGGGGAGGAACAAGGCGAAGCCGCCGGACCTGCCCCTGCCGCCCGTCCGGCAAGGATAGGACGCGGGATGCAACCGAAGGGGTTGCCCAAGCGGAGCGCGGAGATGAACGGCGAATAATGGCGAGGTTTCACAGCGCTTCGCTCCTACGCTTGTGGCTGCTGATATTTTCTATTCAGAACTGCAGCTATGTGCTTTGGCATGCCGGAGATGTTTGCATCCGCAACCGATCTCGTCTTGATCACCCGCTTCGTTTTGCGGGGCTGGTCTGGCAATGACGAATTCTGCTTATTTGCCATAGCGCGTGCAATCGTGGGCGAGAACTTACCTTCTCTGTAGCGTTTGAGAACTGCTTTGAACCATCTGTTAGGTGCTTTAACTCTGCCCGCTTCCAGATTGCCTGCTAGCTCATCAAGAAGCATCTGAGCGGCTTGTTGGTCCACGTCTATCAACAATGGCTCAATGAGGCTCCGCTCTGTGGCGGCCAGTGTTGGCCATGCGAGCGTATGCTTCGGTGAAGTCTCGCTGGTGTTAGGTTTTGTTCTAGTTTCTTTTATATTGGTATGGTTTGTATTGTTTTCTCTTTTTATTGGTATATCCCCCTGGGGGCCAGGGGATGGTTTCCCGGGCAGTGGCTCACCATGGCATGACCGACCACCCCCTGGTTTTTGGGGGGATGGTTCACTGGGGTTATACGTGACAAAATTCTCCCAGATGATCTTCCCGGATTCATTCTGGAATCGCTCCTGCTTGAAGTAGCCTAGCGCCCGTAGCTCCTTGCTTGTAGCGCTCCATTGCTGCTCGCTGAGGCCGAATTTTCCACGTATGTGGCCGACCCTAAGCTCCCAGCCTTCGTTCTGACCCAGCATCCAAGACAAGATCACGCGCGCACGCCAGCTCAGTCTGCTCTCGGTTAGGACGCTTGCTGGAACAATGCAGTAGGGCGGCTTTTTAACTTTGAAGGTTTGATCCGTGCTCATGGGATTGCACTTCCACGCTCCCCGTCGAGCGACAATACCTCCTTGACCTGGAGGGTGCGGAAATAAACTCGCCGGCCGATCTTGAGCATCGTAGGTTTGAGTCTTTTAGAGATTTCGGTGTTTGAGTAAAGGGCCACTCTGACTCCTTCTGGCGATCGGCCTAATATCGCGGCAATGTCTACGATGCTCATTAGTGGGCCAAAGCGCTCAAGCAAATATTGTTCGGTCGTCATTGTCAATCAACCATAGTTGCTAATAGTTAGGCGTATCTTTGGGTAGTGAAGCGCAGTCGTCAAATGGCTACGCCTCGGTTTTCAACCAAGGCGTATTAGTTTGGATTAAAGACTTTGTTGGTTTGTGGTTGCCAAAATATATGGTTTTGGTTAATTGGCAGACGTGGAAAAGCTAATGTATATAGGGGTTTTCCTGAAATCTATTGTCGGCGAATATGTAATAGAAATTATTTTTTGCCTATTTTTTAGCTTTCAAGCTATCAAGCCTCACCACCAGGTCCTCCGCGCGAAGATGCGTATATCGTTTCAACATCTGCATTGACTTGTGGCCGCTGATGCTAGAAACCTCTTGGTCTGAAAGCCCACCTTCAACCAATCGGCTGACTGCCTCATGGCGAAGGTCGTGGAAGCGGAAATCTGGCATGCCCAGCTTAGATTTGAGCAATCCCCAGATTTTCGTGAAGGCATAAGGGCGCCGCTTCCCGTCCTTTCCAGGTTCACCAAAAAAGATCAAATCGCAATCGATGGGGCGCACAGGGTTTTGAAGCGCTGCTTGGAATGTTGCTGCAGCGAGCTTGCTAAGTGGCACAGTCCGGGCGCTGTCGTTCTTCGTTACCAGAAGGCGTGCTACGCGCTTTTTGACATCGACCTGATGCCGACGTAGCCCTGTGATTTCAGACGATCGCATACCCGTTTCCAAGGCGATGCTGACGATCCATCCGAGCATAGGGTTGCTGTGTTTGTTTACCTCTTTCAGCAAGCGACGTTCCTCGTCTGCTGTAAGCCGACGATTTCGGCCTTCACCTGGGCTCGGTTTCCGAATGTTGAGCACAGGGTTGTATGTGAGTCCGAGGCCCCATTCCTGAATTGCGACAGTGAATAGGTGGCTGAGGAGGGCAAGCTCTAGCCGCACGGTGTTATTGCTGGTGGGTTGGCCGCGGTTGGTCAGGGAGCCCAGGCGTGTATCGCGATAGTTGGCAATAACCTCGGATGACAGAGCCGCCAGCGAGTATTTGCCCAGGTGCTTGATCAACTGCTGAGCCTTGGTCGCCTCGGCCTTCTGCGTGGTGGGCTTCTTGGTAGGGCTGACTTCGCGCAGATACCGCTGCAGCGCATTTTCGAGTGTCAGTCGCTCGGAACCGCTGCGTTGGATATACACACCCCGCACCATTTCATCTTCGGTGCGTCGTGACCAATCCTCGGCGTCACGTTTGGTGCGGAAGGTTTTGGCGTTGGTCGGCCATCCGGTCTTGCGGATGACGGCCTTCCAGGTGCCGGCAGGGGTTTTGACGATTGTGGCCATCTGAAGGACTCCAAAGGCGTGCAAGCGAAGCCGCACTGTACCTAATTTGTACCTTCGGACCATAGGACTGATCCGGCTGCCACAAACCCAGAAAGCTGAAAGCCGCGTAATACGCGGCTTCAAGGTTGGTGGGCCCACACGGACTCGAACCGTGGACCAAAGGATTATGAGTCCTCTGCTCTAACCAACTGAGCTATAGGCCCCAGAGGTGGCCGGGATTATAACGAGGGTTTGAGGTGGGTGCCATCTGAAAGATCTGATAGTGCTATGCGAAGGAAGGTGGTGGCGAATTCCTCTGGCGGCAGGGGCAGGCTGACGATGTAGCCCTGGATCTGCTCGCAACCTTCGCAGGCGAGGAAGTTTTGTTGCGCCTGGTTCTCCACGCCTTCGGCAATGATGGTCAACTGCATGCTGCGCCCCAAGGCGATGATCGCGCGGGTGATGGCGACATCATGGGGGTCGTTCGGCAGGCCGCGAATGAAGGACTGATCGATCTTGAGAATGTCCAAGGGCAGGCGTTTCAGGTAGCTCAGGGACGAATAGCCGGTGCCGAAGTCGTCGATGGCCAGTTGCACACCCAGTGCCTTGAGCTGGTGAAGGATGGCCAAGGCTTCCTCGGCCTGGCTCATGATGAAGTTCTCCGTGATTTCCAGCTGCAGGTCCCCGGCCTTGAGCTGGTAGGTCTTGAGCAGATGCTCGATGCGTCTGGCCAGGTTGGGCTGGCGGAGCTGGGCGCCGGCGAGGTTGATCGACAAGGGGCCGAACGGCTCGTAGGCGCTCTTCCAGGCGTACATCTGCCGGCAGGCCTGCTCCAGTACCCAATCGCCCAACTGCAAGATGGTGCCGTTCTCTTCAGCCAGGTGGATGAACTGTTCCGGCGGGACGTCGCCAAGGGTGGGGTGACGCCAGCGGATCAAGGCCTCGGCGCCGACAAGGTTCTGGGTCTTGAGGCTGAACTTGGGCTGGAAGCACAAGCTCATTTCGTTGCGCTCGATGGCGCGGCGCAATTCATGTTCCAGAGCGATACGCTCGCTGGCCTGGGCGGTGAGGTCGCGGGTATAGGCCTCGACCCGGTTGCGGCCCTTGGCCTTGGAGCGGTACATGGCCGCGTCGGCGTTGCGGATCAGATTGGCGACATCGGTGCCGTCCTGTGGATAGAGGCTGATGCCGATACTGGCGCTCGTGAAGAACTCATGTTCCCCGGCCTCGAACGGGGCGTGGAAGCAGGCCAGCAATTTATTGGCGATGGCGCTGGCATCGCTCGGACGATGCAGGCCAGGCAGAAGGATGATGAATTCATCGCCGCCCAGCCGCGCCACGGTGTCCAGGTCGCGGACTTGCTCTTTGAGGCGCTGGGCGATGCCTCTGAGCAGCAGGTCGCCGACCGGGTGGCCGAGGCTGTCGTTGATGTGCTTGAAGCGATCCAGGTCAAGGAACAGCACCGCGCCTTGGCGGTTGGCCACCTGTGTGCAAGTGAGGGCGGCCTGCAGGCGTTTTTCGAACAATGCACGGTTGGGCAGGCCCGTGAGCGGGTCGTGATGAGCCTGGTAGTCGAGCTTGGCCTGGGCGAGCTTGAGGCTGGAGATGTCGGCGAATACGGCCACGAAGTGAGTGATTTCGTGGTCGCGATTGCGCACTGCGCTGATGGTCAGCCAGCCGGGGTAGAACTCGCCATTCTTGCGCTTGTTGTTGATCTCGCCTTGCCAGTGGCCTTCGGCGGTCAATTGATGCCACATGGCTGCATAGAAGGCGCTGTCATGCTGGCCGGAAGCGAGCAGGCGCGGGGTTTGCCCAAGGGCTTCGATCTCGCTGTAACCGGTGATCTCGCTGAAGGCGCGGTTGACGGCGCTGATGCGCTGGTCGGGATCGGTGATCAGCACGCCTTCGGCGGTGTTCTCGAACACGGTGGCGGCCAGTTGCAGTTTTTCCTGCATCAGGTGGCGCTCGGTGATGTCCCGGGCGATGGTCAGCATGCAATCGGTACTTTCGATCGGTAGCGGCCTTGCAGACAGCTCGCACAGACGAATCTGCCCGTCGCTGCGTCGAATATGGCAGCTGAAGTCCCGCACGAAACCGTCGCGTTGCAGTTGCTCGATCAGCCGCTTGCGTTCGTTGAGGTCGACCCAGATGCCCAGGTCCAGGGAGGTCTGGTCCAGGGCTGGATTGATGTCGTAGCCGGTCAGGCGGCAAAACCCTTCGTTCACTTCGAGCAACAAGCCGTCGCTCTGGCGCGACAACAATAGGCCGTCGGGGGAGGCATGGAAGGCCTTGGCGAACTTTTCCTCGGAGGTCTGCAATTGCTGCTGGGTTTCTTTCAGTTGGCTGATGTCGCGCACCGCCACGACCATGGCCCGGGTGCCGTCGAGGTCGAAGGTCTCGGCCGAGGTCAGGCCGGTGAATACCTGGCCGTTGCTGCGGCGAAAGCTCATTTCCAGGTTGCGTATGCCACCTTGCTGCAGGCGTTCGAGCAGGGCCGGCCCTGCGCCGGCCACGGCCCACAGGTCTAGTTCGGTCGCGGTGCGGCCGATTACTTGGCCGGGGCTCAGGCCGATCTGTTCCTCGAAGGCTTCGTTGACCTCCAGCAGGCAGCCGTCGCTGTGGCGGGCGATCACCAGGATGTCCGGGCATTGCTGGAACACCGAGGCGAACTTTTGCTCCGACAGGCGCAGGGCGTCCTCGGTGCGTTTGGTTTCGCTGATGTCGATCATCAAGCCCCGCAGCAATGGGCGGTGGCCGTGCTCGATCATGCTGACGATATTGCGCACCCAGAGGGCGTGACCGTCGGCACGGATCACCCGGTAGTCGAGGCTGTGGTCACGCCCGGCGGCGGTTTCGCTGTCGCAATAGGCTTGGGCCCAGAGCGCATCCTCAGGGTGCAGGATGCTGCGCCAGAAGCCGGGGCGTAGCCAATCGCTCAGCGGATAGCCCAGGAGGTCTTCGGCATGGGGTGAGACATAGCTGTAGGTGAAGTCGTTGGCATCGGCCTCCCAGGCGATGGCGGACAGGCTTTCGACCAGGCTGCGGTAGTGATACTCGCTGCTGCGCAGCTCCTGTTCGAGAGCGATACGCCGGGAAATTTCCGAACTCAGGCGGCGATTGATGCGGATGACTACCGCCAGGCCGGCAAGCAGCAGCAGGACCGCAGGCAGCCCGTAGAGCAGCATGTCGTTCCAGAACGACCGTTGATCGACCACATTGCCAACCCAGCGTTGCTGGATGTGGCTGATTTCAGCCGTGGTCATGTCGGCCATGACCTTGTCGAGAATGCCGACCAGAATCTTGTTGTCCTTCTGGACGGCCATGGCCAGTTGATAGCGGTAGGGCGTCTCACCGCTGACGTACAGGCCATCGAGCTTGAGCTGGCGCAGGGCCCAGATGCTCGAGGCGAGGTCGCCGACCACCGCGTCCACTTCATCTGTCGCCAGGGCCTGGAGGGAGGAGCTGACGTTGGGCAGCGCCACCAGGTTCAGGTCCGGGTGTTGGGTGCGCAGTAGTTCATGGGGGGCGTAGTTCTCCACCACGGCCACTTTCAACCCGTACAGGTCTTCCAGGGTACGAGGCTGCGGACCGCCTTTGTGGGCCAGGATGACGATGGGGAAGTCGAGGTAGGGGCGGGAGAAGGCGAGGTATTTCTGACGCTCCGGGGTCGACATGATGCCTGGAAGCACGTCGAGCCGATTTTCCTTGGCCTGTTGAAGCACCTCGGTCCAGTTGCTGGGCTCGATCGGTTTGAGCGATATGCCCAGACGCTCCTGGATCAGGCTGATGTAATCGGCGGCCAATCCCTGGTAACGGCCGTCTTGGTCGCGGAACTCGAAGGGCGGCCAGGAGGCATCGACGCCCAGGCGCAGGTGTGGGTGAGCGCTGAGCCAGGATTTTTCTTCATCGGTCAGGGTCAGGGCGCCGGCCGTTGTGTTCCACGCAAGCAGAATCAGCAACAGAAGGGCCGGCACAAAGGACATAGCGGCCTCTCATTCAGGTGGTCTGCCTTCGAGTGTAGACGGGCAATGGCCGAGCGGAGAGGCGATCGCGTCGGGATTGTCACTTGCCTGAAAAGAAAAACCCCGGCCTGGGCCGGGGTTTGTCATCACTCGTCGAGGAAGGAGCGCAGATGCTCGCTTCGCGTCGGGTGGCGCAGCTTGCGCAGCGCCTTGGCTTCGATCTGACGGATCCGCTCGCGGGTCACGTCGAACTGCTTGCCTACCTCTTCGAGGGTATGGTCGGTGTTCATGTCGATACCGAAACGCATGCGCAGCACCTTGGCTTCGCGTGCGGTCAGGCCCGAGAGCACGTCGCGGGTAGCTTCCTTGAGGCTTTCGACCGTGGCCACGTCGATCGGGGACTGCATGGTCGAGTCCTCGATGAAGTCGCCCAGGTGCGAATCTTCGTCGTCACCGATCGGAGTCTCCATGGAGATCGGTTCCTTGGCGATCTTCAACACCTTGCGGATCTTGTCCTCAGGCATTTCCATGCGCTCGCCCAGCTCTTCCGGCGTCGGTTCGCGACCCATTTCCTGCAGCATCTGGCGGGAAATACGGTTGAGCTTGTTGATCGTCTCGATCATGTGCACCGGAATACGGATGGTGCGCGCCTGGTCGGCGATCGAGCGGGTGATCGCCTGGCGAATCCACCAGGTGGCGTACGTCGAGAACTTGTAGCCGCGACGGTATTCGAACTTGTCCACCGCTTTCATCAGGCCGATGTTGCCTTCCTGGATCAAGTCCAGGAATTGCAGGCCACGGTTGGTGTACTTCTTGGCGATGGAGATCACCAGACGCAGGTTCGCCTCGACCATTTCTTTCTTGGCGCGCCGGGCCTTGGCCTCACCGATCGACATGCGACGGTTGATTTCCTTGATCTCGGCGACGGTCAGACCGGTTTCGTTCTCAAGGTCGATCAACTTCTGCTGGCAGGCGACGATCGCAGCGTCTTTCTCACCCAGGGCGGCAGCCCACTTGGTGTTGCGCTTGGACAGGTCACCGCTCCAGGTCTGGTCGGTCTCGTTGCTCGGGAACAGGCGCAGGAAGTCGGCGCGAGGCATGCGAGCGTCACGGACGCACAGCTGCATAATGGCGCGTTCCTGGGCACGCAGGCGTTCCAGGGCGCTGCGCACGCGCTCGACCAGAACGTCGAACTGCTTGGGCACCAGTTTGATGGGCATGAACAGGTCTGCCAGCGCCTGGAGGGCTTCGATGCTCTCCTTGCCGCTGCGACCGTGTTTCTTCAGAACCTTGCCGGTGGCCTGGAGCTGATCGGCGACGGCGCCGAAACGCTGGCGGGCGACTTCTGGATCCGGGCCGCTTTCGCCCTCGTCCTCGCTGTCGTCGCTGCTTTCTTCGCTTTCTTCTTCTTCGTCGTCGTCTTCCTTGGCGGCTGCGGCCTTGGCGCCGGGGATCGGCACTTCTTCGGTCGGCGCGGCAATGTTGTCGTCAGGGTCGATGTAACCGCTGAGGACATCGGACAGACGGCCACCTTCGGTGGTGACGCGATCGTATTCGCTGAGGATGTAGTCGACAGTCCCCGGGAAATGGGCGATGGCGCCCATGACTTCGCGAATGCCTTCCTCGATGCGCTTGGCGATTTCGATCTCGCCTTCGCGGGTCAGCAGCTCGACGGTACCCATTTCGCGCATGTACATGCGCACCGGGTCGGTCGTGCGGCCGATATCGGTTTCGACTGCTGCCAACGCTGCGGCGGCTTCTTCGGCTGCGGCTTCGTCGGTGTCGGCTTCCGCCAACAGCAGGGCATCCGCATCCGGAGCACTCTCGAATACGTTGATCCCCATGTCGTTGATCATGCGGATGATGTCTTCCACCTGTTCCGGATCTGAAATATCCTCAGGCAGGTGGTCGTTGACCTCCGCGTAAGTCAGGTAGCCCTGCTCACGACCACGGGTGATCAACTCTTTGATACGAGATTGCTGTTGCGCTTTTCCGGACATAACACCCTATCCACTGAAGGTCTTGGCGGGCAAAAAACAAGCCGAGGATTATACCCGAGCATGGACCTCACGCGCCAGATGAGGTCGGGGTTTGTGCGGGAACATTCCGGCTCAGCAGGGCGAGGAGCTGCGATTTTTCCTCGGTGCTCAACTCGCTTTGACGTGCTTTCCTGAGCAGATGTTCCAGGCTGCGCTCGCGTTGGCGGGCGGACAAGCTAGTTATAGTGTCGAAAAACTGTTGTTCAAGGTTGTCGGCATCGATCAGCCATTCCTTTTCCGCCAGGGCCCGCAGCAGGCGGCCTTGTTCGGTGCCGTGCCAGCGTGCGATCAACTGCATTGAGCTTAGCTTAGGATTCTTCTGTGCGGCTTCGATCAGGGCCACCAGCAACTGGCTGTAGAGATGCTCTTCGTCGGCAAAATGGCTGGCATCTTCCACCTTTCCGGCCAGCAACGGGTAATGCAGCAGGGTGCGCAGGGCCGACAGGGTCGGCGGCTCGACCGGCGCCGGGACACGCGGCGGCGCTTCGCCACGCTGGCCGTCGCGTTGCCAAGGCTTGCCGCCTTTCTTGTCCCAGGGCTTGCCCTCCCACGGTTTCTTTGCGCCCTTGTTCGGGGTCCATGGTCGCTGTTCCTGCTGGGCGGGCGCGTAGTCAGGCTGATGCGCATCGCTGTAGTCAGGGGCGTAGCTGGCCATGGCGTCATAGTCATAGCCTGGGTCGTAGTCCGGCACGCTGGGCGCTGGCGTGTGTTGTGCCAGTTGCTCGACCTGCTGAGGGTCGAGGCCGGTGATTTCCTTCAGGCGATTGCGCATGAGCTGACGCAAGTTGGCGCCCGGAATCTTTTCTATCAGCGGTGCGGCCAATGTGGCCATATGCGCCTTGCCTTCCAGCGAGCGAGGGTCTGCCTCGTTGCTCAATTGCTCGAAGAAGTAGTCCGCCAGCGGCTGGGCGTGCTGATTGATGCGCGCCATGAAGGCGTCGGTGCCTTCGGCGCGGACCAGGCTGTCCGGGTCCTCACCTTCGGGCAGGAACAGAAAGCGCGCCCGACGCCCGTCCTGCAGGCTGGCCAAGGTGGACTCCAGGGCGCGCCAGGCGGCCTTGCGGCCTGCCTGGTCGCCATCGAAGCAGAACAGGACACTCGGTACCACGCGGAACAGGCGTTTGAGATGCTCTTCGCTGGTCGCCGTGCCGAGAGTTGCCACCGCGTTGCGCAGGCCTTGCTGGGCGAGGGCGATGACGTCCATGTAGCCCTCTACCACGATGATTTCATCGAGGTTGCGGTTGTGTTTTCGTGCTTCGAACAGGCCGTAAAGTTCTTGGCCTTTGTGGAAGACCGGGGTTTCCGGGGAGTTCAGGTACTTGGGTTTGTCATCGCCCAAGACCCTGCCGCCAAAGGCGATGACCCTGCCGCGGCTGTCGCGGATCGGAAACATCACTCGGTCGCGGAAGCGGTCGTAGCGCTTGCCGCTCTCGGCGTTCTCGATCAGCAGGCCTGCGTCGATCATCACTTTCTGTTGCAGGCTGTCGGCACCCAGGTGTTTGAGCAGGTTGTCCCAGCCCGGAGGTGCGAAGCCCAGGCCGAAGTCGCGGGCGATCTCGCCCGACAAGCCGCGGCCTTTGAGGTAGTCCACCGCCGCTTTGCGGGTCGGGTGAGCGCGCAACGCCTGGCGATAGAACTCGGCAGCGGCTTCGAGCAGCGGGTAGAGCGGTGAGTCGGTGGGCTGGCGGGGCTTCTGCCCGCGGCGGCCTTCCTCTCGCGGTACTTCCATGCCCGCGGCGCGGGCCAGTTCCTCCACGGCCTGGGGAAAGTCCAGGTTGTCGTGGTCCATGATGAAGCCGAGCGCGTTGCCGCCGGCGCCGCAGCCGAAGCAATAATAGAATTGCTTGTCGGGGCTGACGGTGAAGGAGGGGCTTTTCTCCTTGTGGAACGGGCAGCAGGCGGAGAGATTCTTGCCGGTTTTCTTCAGTTGGACGCGCGAACTCACCACGTCGACGATGTCGGTGCGGTTGAGAAGGTCGTCAATGAAGCTTTGGGGAATCAGCCCGGCCATGGCAGTCTCGTCATCTGGCAGCTGGCAAGTCTAATCGCTACGCGCGGGTTCGGGGCGAGTAGTGCGGTGCGGGAAGTGTGAGGAAAAATGTGCTCGTCAGCCACGGAGGGCTCGTCAGTCACGACGTGCACGACTGGTCGAGGACCAGCTCTGACGTGTTCAGGCAGGTTGCCCCGGAGTTGTTGCAAGGGGCGCCTCGGGCATGAGCCTGAGGTTTGAAACAACCGCTGCCATCAACCCGGCACAGGGCCGGGCGGGGCAGAAGCTTTGCGTAGAACGCCTGTATTAGTACAGACGAACGGCGCGGCGCTGTTCGCGCTGAACCTTCTTGGCGTGACGCTTTACAGCGGCAGCAGCTTTGCGCTTGCGCTCGGCGGTCGGCTTCTCATAAAACTCGCGGCTACGAACTTCAGCCAGTACACCGGCTTTTTCGCAGGAGCGCTTGAAACGACGCAGAGCTACGTCGAAGGGTTCGTTCTCTTTAACTTTGACGGCTGGCATCCAGGGCTACCTTCATTCATTACCGGGGTAGACGTGCTCCTGGCAAAACAAAAAGGTGTGCTGGAGAACGTCGGTTTTCAAGGGTTGCGGATGTTAACCCTTAGCTGGCCGGAATGCAAAGCCTCTGATCGAAAACCGCTGGTCGGCATGGGGTACGAGGACTATCATGCGCGCCTTCGAATTCAGCCTCGACAAGGCACGGACCCATGCTAGTACTGGGATTGGAAACATCCTGCGACGAAACCGGCGTCGCATTATATGACAGCGAACGCGGCCTGCTGGCCGATGCACTGTTCAGTCAGATCGACCTGCACCGCGTCTATGGCGGCGTTGTGCCTGAGCTGGCCTCGCGTGATCACGTCAAGCGCATGCTGCCGTTGATCCGCCAGGTGCTGGCTGAGGCCGACTGCGTGGCTACCGAGATCGACGCGATCGCCTACACCGCGGGCCCCGGCCTGGTCGGCGCCCTGTTGGTGGGGGCTTCCTGCGCCCAGGCGCTGGCGTTCGCTTGGGACATCCCGGCGATCGGCGTGCATCACATGGAAGGCCATCTGCTGGCGCCCATGTTGGAAGAAACCCCGCCACAGTTCCCGTTCGTCGCCTTGTTGGTCTCTGGCGGGCATACCCAGCTGGTACGGGTCGATGGCATCGGCCAATACGAGCTGCTCGGCGAAAGCCTGGACGATGCGGCAGGCGAGGCGTTCGACAAGACGGCCAAGCTGATCGGCCTGAACTACCCCGGCGGCCCGGAAATCGCGCGCCTGGCCGAGAAAGGCGTGCCGGGGCGTTTCGTGTTCCCGCGGCCGATGACCGATCGTCCGGGCCTGGAATTCAGCTTCAGTGGTCTGAAGACCTTCGCCCTGAATACCTGGCAGCAATGCCGGGACGCGGGCGATGACAGCGAGCAGACCCGTTGCGACCTTTCGCTGGCGTTCCAGCAGGCGGTGGTCGAGACATTGACCATCAAGTGCAAGCGCGCGCTCAAGCAAACGGGCCTCAAGCGTTTGGTCATCGCTGGCGGCGTGAGCGCCAACAAGGCCCTGCGCGCCTCGCTGGAAACCATGCTCGCCAGTCTCCATGGCAACGTTTACTACGCGCGCCCCCAGTTCTGCACCGACAATGGCGCGATGATCGCCTATGCCGGTTGCCAGCGGCTGCTGGCCGGGCAACGTCAGGATCTGGCGATCAGCGTGCAGGCGCGCTGGCCGATGGAGCAGTTGTCGGCTGTGTGAGGCGGGGTATTGCCGGGCAGATCATTCAGAAATGTCGTTCGCGCCCGGCAAACAGGTCGCGTAGATTGCTGCGGTGGCGCCAGACGATGAGTACTGTAAGCACGGTGATGGGCAGCAGTGCCTCGGGCTCGCGCCACGCCAGCAATGGCAGCGTCAGTGGTGTGGCTATCAATGCGGCGAGCGAGCTGGTGCGGGTGAGGTAGAAGGTCAGCAGCCAGGCCGCGATGGCCAGCAAGGCGGCCGGGAAGTAGAGCCCCATGAGCATGCCGGCCGCGGTGGCCACACCCTTGCCGCCCTTGAAGCAGAAATACAGCGGGAACAGATGGCCGATGACCGCGCAAAGGCCGATCCAGGCTTGCTCTTGCAAGCCGAGGCCGGCCAGTTGGGCGAGCAGCACGGGCAACAGCCCCTTGCACAGGTCGCCCAGCAGGGTCAGGATCGCCAGCTTGCGGCCCGCCAGGCGTAGCATGTTGGTCGCGCCGGCATTGCCTGAACCGCTTGAACGCGGGTCCGGGCTGCCGCTGAGGCGGCTGAGGACGATGGCGAAGGACAGAGAGCCGAGCAGGTAGGCGAGCAGCGCCAATAACCAAAACATGCTAACTATTCCGGGCGAGGACGCCTTGATTCTAACGGCGCCAGTCGCCCTTGTCGTGCTGTGGAGAGAAGTGCTTGGACAGAGTGTTCATCGAAGGCCTGGAAGTCGATACCGTCATTGGTGCCTATGACTGGGAGCGGGATATTCGCCAGTGCCTGCGCCTGGACCTGAGTTTCGCCTGGGACAACCGCCCGGCGGCGGCAGGTGACGATCTGAGCCTGGCCCTGGACTATGCCAGCGTGAGTGCGCGTATCCAGGCATTCGCCGAGCAGGCCCGTTACGAACTGGTGGAAACCTTCGCCGAACGCCTGGTTGCGGCGCTGATGGAAGAATTCAACATCCCTTGGGTACGCCTGAAACTGACCAAGCCGGGCGCCGTGCCGGCGGCCCGTGGCGGTGTTGGCGTGGAGATCGAGCGCGGATGTCTTTAAGCACGGTTTACCTGGGCCTTGGCAGCAACATCGACCGACAAGCGCACCTGTGCGCCGGTCTCGATGCCCTGGCGGGCTGTCTGCAGGACATGCATTGCTCGCCTGTGTTCGAGAGCCAGGCGGTAGGCATCAAGAGCGGGCCTTTCTACAACCTGGTGGTGACCGGCAAGACCGACCTACCGTTGCTGGAGTTGGACCGTCGGCTCAAGTTCATCGAGGCGGACAACGGCCGCTACGCGCCTGAGCGCAAGGGCCTGCCCCTGGATATCGACGTGTTGATGTACGACGACTTGCTGGGGACGTTCAACGGCCTGGTGTTGCCGAGGGCTGAAATCCTCAAGAACGCTTTCGTGCTGTGGCCGCTGTCGTTGATTGCGCCTGAGTTGGTGCATCCCAGCGAGGGCAAGAGCATGGCTCAGCTGTGGCAGGAGGCCCGTATCGATCAAGTGCTGGCGCCTGTTCCGTTCGAGTGGCGCGGGTTGCAATTGACGCCTGCGTAGCGCCTCTAGCACCACGCTGTGTGAGCGCGGGTCCGCTCACACAGCACGCAATTCAGCGCTGCGTGTAGGCCTCGAGTGCCGTCAGGCGCGCTTGCTTCAGCGCTTCCCCCAGTGCCTGCCCCGTCAGGCCTTTTTCCACCAACGCCTTCACATCGACCGCCTTGGCCACTGCCGCCGCACCGCGCAGGTAGTCGGCCTGTGGATAGACCTGTTCGCCTCGGCTGAGCGCTTGCGCCTGGCAGGCGGCGATGAAGTCTTCGAAGCGCTGGGGGCGCCGATAGACGTCGAACTTCTGCAGCAACTCCAGTAAACGGGTCGCGCTCAGTTGCAGGGCTCCATGGCACAGAGCCTGGCATTCCACGACCAGCAGGGCCAGTTCCTGGCATTCCCGGGGCGCCTTGAAACGCTGGTTGAGTGCCTTGGCGTGGTTCAGGTCGGCAAGCTCATGCAGCAGACAGGCCCAGCGCACATTGAGCGGTTGCTGCGAGCGGGCTGCCTGTTCCAGCACTTGCAGGGTGTGACTTTGCTGTTGGTCCAGCAGCGCGT
Organism: Pseudomonas sp. NY15354; assembly: GCF_048068075.1. Lineage (NCBI taxonomy): Bacteria > Pseudomonadati > Pseudomonadota > Gammaproteobacteria > Pseudomonadales > Pseudomonadaceae > Pseudomonas > Pseudomonas sp. NY15354. Next base: position 44,534 of record NZ_JBLUPV010000033.1, on the reverse strand, counting down.
TCACCTCCGGCATCAGTACCTTCAGGGCGCCGCATTCACGTAGCACCTGGATGAACACCTGGGGTTGATCTTCCATCAACGCCCGCTCGATCTCCTTCCAACTGCGTTCGGCGGTCAGCGCCTGCAGCTCGCCCGATGCGCTGATCTGGCGCATCAGTTCGAGCGTTTCGTCGGCGACATGGAAGCCCAGCGGGGCATAGCGGGCGGCGAAGCGGGCCACGCGCAGCACGCGCAGGGGATCTTCGGCGAATGCTGGAGAAACGTGACGTAATAGGCGAAGATCGAGATCATTCTTGCCATGGTAGGGGTCGTACAGGTTGCCCTGTTCATCTTCGGCCATGGCATTGATGGTGAGGTCCCGACGGATCAAGTCCTCTTCTAGCGTCACCTCGGGGCTGGCATGGAAGGTAAAACCACCATAGCCCCGCCCGCTCTTGCGTTCGGTACGCGCCAAGGCGTACTCCTCGCCCGTACGTGGATGGATGAACACCGGGAAATCTGCCCCGACCGGGCGATAGCCCAGGGCCTGCATCTGTTCGACCGTGGCACCGACCACCAGCCAGTCGATATCGCTGACCGGGCGCCCGAGCAGGCGGTCGCGCACCGCGCCACCGACTTTGTAGATCTGCATGTAGAACCTCCATTACTGCCGACAGGATAACCTGTCGGCAGTAATGGAGGTGGCTCTCAGAGGTGGTGGACCACCGCCAGGTCCATGCGACCGTATTCGCCCGCTTCGCTCTGGTCGCCCCGGGGCGGCATGTGATGGGTTTTCATCACCTGGTCGCCTTGCACGGTTTCCAGGTGGATATCGAAGCCCCACAGGCGATGCAGGTGCTTGAGCACTTCTTCGGTAGAGTCGCCCAGCGGTTTGCGATTGTGTTGCTGGTGGCGCAGGGTCAGGGAGCGATCGCCGCGGCGGTCGATGCTCCAGATCTGCACGTTGGGCTCGCGATTGCCCAGGTTGTACTGGGCGGCCAGTTGTTCACGGATGATCCGGTAGCCGGCTTCGTCGTGGATCGCCGGTACCAGCAGGTCGTCGCGCTGGTCGTCATCGAGGATGCTGAACAGCTTGAGGTCACGCATCACCTTGGGCGAGAGGTACTGCAGGATGAAGCTTTCATCCTTGAAGCTGCTCATGGCGAACTTGAGGGTGGAAAGCCAGTCGCTGCCGGCGATGTCGGGGAACCAGCGTCGATCTTCCTCAGTAGGGTTTTCGCACATGCGCCGGATGTCCGTATACATGGCAAAGCCCAAGGCATAGGGGTTGATGCCGCTGTAGTAAGGGCTGTCGAAGCCGGGCTGGAAGACCACGCTGGTGTGCGACTGCAAGAACTCCATCATGAAGCCTTCGGTCACCAGGCCTTCATCGTACAGGTCGTTCATCAGGGTGTAGTGCCAGAACGTCGCCCACCCTTCGTTCATCACCTGGGTCTGACGCTGTGGATAGAAGTACTGGGCGATCTTGCGCACGATGCGCACTACTTCGCGCTGCCAGGGCTCGAGCAGGGGAGCGTGTTTTTCGATGAAATAGAGGATGTTTTCCTGCGGTTCGGCGGGGAAACGCACATCATCGCGCTCGTTGCCTTTTTCCGAGCCCTTGGGAATGGTGCGCCACAGGTCGTTGATCTGGCGTTGCAGGTGCTCCTCGCGCTCCTTCTGCCGGCGACGTTCTTCCTCGGCGGAGATGGGATAGGGGCGTTTGTAGCGGTCGACGCCATAGTTCATGAGGGCGTGACAGGAGTCGATGAGGTCTTCGACGGCATCGATGCCATGGCGCTCCTCACACTGGGCGATGTACTGCTTGGCGAACACCAGGTAGTCGATGATCGAGCTGGCGTCGGTCCAGGTGCGGAACAGGTAGTTGCCCTTGAAGAAACTGTTGTGGCCATAGCAGGCATGGGCGATCACCAGTGCCTGCATGCACATGGTGTTCTCTTCCATCAGGTAAGCGATGCACGGATCGGAGTTGATCACGATCTCATAGGCCAGGCCCATCTGACCGCGGCTGTATGACTTTTCCGTGCTGAGGAACTGCTTGCCGTAGGACCAGTGGTGATAGCCCAGCGGCATGCCGACGGAAGCATATGCATCCATCATCTGCTCGGCGGTGATCACCTCGATCTGGTTGGGGTAGGTGTCCAGGGCGTAACGCTCGGCCAGGCGGCTGATTTCGCGGTCATAGGCCTGGATCAGCTCGAACGTCCACTCGGACCCGGTGGAAATGGGTTGGCGTCTCTGCTCTCTGGCGGTCATGTGGCTAACCTGCGCTGGAAGAGTTCACGGAAGACCGGGTAGATGTCACCGGCCGATACCAACTGCTGCTGGGCGAAGGTATCTGGGAATGCCTCGCCGATGCGCTCGTATTCGTACCACAGCGCCTGGTGCTCGCGAGGGGTGATCTCGACGTAAGTGTAGTACTGCACATGCGGCATGATTTGCTTGGAGAGGATCTCGCGGCAGATCGGCGAGTCGTCGTTCCAGTTGTCACCGTCCGAGGCCTGGGCGGCGTAGATGTTCCAGTCGCTGGCCGGGTAGCGTTCGGCCATGATCTCCTGCATCAGCTTGAGCGCGCTGGAGACAATGGTGCCGCCGGTTTCACGGGAATAGAAGAACTCTTCCTCGTCCACTTCGCGCGCGCTGGTGTGATGGCGAATGAACACCACCTCGATGCGGTCGTAGTTCCGCTTGAGGAAGAGGTACAGGAGGATGAAGAACCGCTTGGCGATGTCCTTGGTGGCCTGGGTCATGGAGCCGGAGACGTCCATCAGGCAGAACATCACAGCCTTGGAGCTGGGGTTGGGCTGTTTGACCAGCAGGTTGTACTTAAGGTCGAAAGTGTCGAGGAAGGGCAGGCGGTTGATGCGTGCTTTCAGGCGTTCGATCTCGGCTTCGGTGGCCTGGATATCCGTGAAGTTGTCCGGCTCCTCGACCTTAAGGCGGGCGAGTTCTGCCTGGGCTTCGCGCAGCAGGGCGCGGCTGCTGCCGGTCAGGGCGATGCGCCTGGCGTGTGCCGAGCGCAGGGTGCGCACGATGTTGATGCGCGAGGGGTTGCCCTCGTTGGCGATGCCTGCGCGCACGGTCTTGAAGGTGTCGGCGCCGGTCAGGTGACGTTTGACCAGGTTAGGCAGCTCCAAGTCCTCGAACATGAATTCAAGGAACTCTTCCTGGGTGATCTGGAACACGAAATCATCCATGCCCTCCCCGGAGTTGCCGGCCTTGCCGCGTCCGCCACCCCCTCCGCCGCCCTGTGGCCGGGGGATATGCTCGCCTGCGGTGAACTCTTTGTTGCCGGGGTGGATAATGGTCTGTTTGCCGCCACGACCATGGTGCAGCACGGGTTCGTCGATATCACGACCCGGAATGCTGATCTGCTCGCCATGCTCCATGTCCATGATGGAGCGGCGGCTCACGGCCTCTTCGACGGCTTTCTTGATGTGCTCACGGTACCGCCGCAAAAAACGTTGGCGGTTGACCGTGCTCTTGTTCTTGCCGTTCAGGCGTCGGTCGATTACGTAGCTCATGGTCCCTCCGGTGACTGGATGCAGCCGCAAGCCTCAAGCTTCAAGCTGCAAGAATGAGCAGCCACCGCTGCCGCAAGCTGGGGCGCGAGCCTGAGCCCTGCGCCGTACAGCTTGCAGCGTGCGGCTTGTCGCTTGCCGCTTTATTGCGATTTCCTGACCCGCAGATACCATTCCGACAGCAGGCGAACCTGTTTGTCGGTGTAGCCACGTTCCACCATCCGGGTGACGAAGTCGTTGTGCTTCTGTTGATCCTCCTTGCTGGCCTTGGCGTTGAAGCTGATAACCGGCAGCAGGTCTTCGGTGTTGGAGAACATTTTCTTCTCGATCACCACGCGCAGCTTCTCGTAGCTCAGCCAGCTCGGATTCTTGCCGTTGTTGTTGGCTCGGGCCCGCAGCACGAAGTTGACGATCTCGTTGCGGAAGTCTTTCGGGTTGCTGATGCCCGCCGGTTTCTCGATCTTCTCCAGCTCTTCGTTGAGGGCGATGCGGTTGAGGATCTCGCCGGTTTCCGGATCGCGGTATTCCTGGTCCTGAATCCAGAAGTCTGCGTACAGCACGTAGCGGTCGAAGATATTCTGGCCGTACTCGCTGTAGGACTCGAGATAGGCAGTCTGAATCTCCTTGCCGATGAACTCGATGTAGCGCGGCGCCAGGTATTCCTTGAGGTAGCGCAGGTAACGCTCGCGCACTTCGGCAGGGAACTGCTCCTGTTCGATCTGCTGTTCGAGCACATAGAGCAGGTGCACCGGGTTGGCGGCGATTTCGTGCGGATCGAAGTTGAACACCTTGGAGAGGATCTTGAAGGCGAAGCGGGTCGACAGGCCGTTCATGCCTTCATCGACACCGGCCGCGTCGCGATACTCCTGGATCGACTTGGCCTTCGGATCGGTGTCCTTGAGATTCTCGCCGTCGTAGACGCGCATCTTCGAATAGATGTTGGAGTTCTCAGGCTCCTTCAAGCGCGACAGCACGGTGAACTGCGCAAGCATCTTGAGGGTGTCCGGTGCGCAGTGCGCTTTGGCCAGCGAACTGTTGATCAGCAGCTTGTCGTAGATCTTCACTTCGTCGCTGACGCGCAGGCAGTAAGGCACCTTGACGATGTAGATCCGGTCGATGAACGCCTCGTTGTTCTTGTTGTTACGGAAGGTGTGCCACTCCGATTCGTTGGAGTGGGCCAGCAGGATCCCGGAGTAGGGGATCGCGCCGAGGCCTTCGGTGCTGTTGTAGTTGCCTTCCTGGGTGGCGGTGAGCAGTGGGTGCAGGACCTTGATCGGGGCCTTGAACATCTCGACGAATTCCATCAGACCCTGGTTCGCCCGGCACAGCGCCCCCGAGTAGCTGTAGGCGTCGGCGTCGTTCTGCGGGAATTCCTCGAGCTTGCGGATATCCACCTTGCCGACCAGGGCGGAGATGTCCTGGTTGTTCTCATCGCCGGGTTCGGTCTTGGCGATGGCGATCTGGTTCAGTATGGAGGGGTAGAGCTTGACCACCCGGAACTTGGAGATGTCCCCGCCGAACTCCTGCAGGCGCTTGGTGGCCCAGGGGGACATGATGGTGTTCAGGTAGCGGCGCGGGATGCCGAATTCTTCTTCGAGAATGGCGCCGTCCTCGCTGGCGTTGAACAGCCCCAGGGGCGATTCGAACACCGGAGAGCCCTTGATGGCATAGAAGGGGACTTTCTCCATGAGCTGCTTGAGCTTCTCGGCCAGGGACGACTTGCCACCGCCCACAGGGCCCAGCAGGTACAGGATCTGTTTCTTCTCCTCCAGGCCCTGTGCGGCATGGCGGAAGTAGGAGACGATCTGGTCGATGCATTCTTCCATGCCGTGGAAGTCGGCAAAGGCCGGATAGCGGCGGATCACTTTGTTGGAGAAGATTCGCGACAGCCTGGAGTTCGTTGAGGTATCGACCAGCTCTGGTTCGCCGATGGCCAGCAACAGCCGTTCGGCCGCCGATGCATAGGCACTGCGATCCTCTTTGCACAGCTCGAGGTACTCCTGCAGCGAGAATTCTTCCTGGCGGGTTGACTCGAAACGTTGTTGGAAGTGGCTAAAAATGCTCATGACGTCACCTCGCTCGATACGTGGAGCCGACGCCGGATCAGTCAGCATGATGCTGGCATGCAACCGGGCTGGCCGATTGCTGTATACCCCCCAGAACACCCGTAGAAACGCTACCGATGACCCGCACGCCGGTGTACCGGCTCTCCCCTTTTTTGGATGGCCTGGGCTTAAGGATAGTTGGTTATACGGGAGGTCAAGGGCGCGAGGCCGAGAAGATACTCACGACCGTTCGTCAGGAAAGGCCCAAGCCCGCACGTGGCGCGGGCTGCGGGAAAATGAAAAAAATTATTCGGCGCCGCCTTGAGCGGTTTCGGCCGGGTAGGTGCTGCGCCACAGCTCGAAGCCGCCGTCGAGGCTGTACACCTCGGAAAAGCCCTGGCCCACCAGATAGGCCGCCGCGCTCTGGCTGGAATTGCCGTGGTAGCAGACCACCAGGGTCGGTGCATCGAGGTCGGCATTGCGGATGAACTCCGCGACCGAATGGTTATCCAGATGTGTGGCGCCGCTGATATGGCCGGCGGCAAACGCCTGTGGGTCGCGAATGTCGACGACCACCGCACCTTGCTCACGCAAGGCCAGGGCCTGCTCGGGAGGGATGCGCTTGAATTCGCTCATGGGGCGGTTTCCTTCGGGGCTGATCGTTAAGTCTAGTCGGTTATGCCGGTTGGCGTGGGGTGCCGTCGTCGGCGCACTCGCAGCGGTGGAATTCGCCGCTGTCGACGTTGTACAGGGTCATGGCGCCGCCCCATACACAGCCGGTGTCCAGGCCGATGACGTCGGGAACATCGACACGCCCTTCCAGGGCGGCCCAGTGGCCAAAGAGGATCTTCACATGACGTGAGCGTCGGTCCTTGTGGGCGAACCAGGGCTTGTAGCCCTTGGGGGCGGTATCCAGGCCTTCCTTGCTCTTGAGATCGAGCTTGCCCTCGGCGGTACAGAAGCGCATGCGGGTGAAGTAGTTGGTGATCACCCGCAGGCGGTCGACGCCGGTCAGGTTCTTGCTCCACTTGTTCGGTTCGTTGCCGTACATGCCATCGAGGTAGAGCTTCAGGCGGGTGTCGTCGCGCAGCACTTCCTCCACCTCGGCCGCCAGTTCCAGGGCCTTGCCCAGTGTCCACTGGGGCGGGATGCCGGCGTGGACCATGGCGATGCCGCGTGACTCGTCATAGTGCAGCAGCTTTTGCTGGCGCAGCCAGTCGAACAGCTGATCGGCGTCTGGCGCTTCGATGATCTCGCGCAGGGTGTCGCTCTTCTTCAGGCGCTCGACATTGTGCCAGGCCGCCAGCAGGTGCAGGTCATGGTTGCCCAGTACGCACACCAGCGATTGGCGGATCGAATAAAGAAAGCGCAGGGTCTCGAGCGACTCGGGGCCGCGGTTGACCAAGTCGCCCACCAACCACAGACGGTCCACCGCTGGGTTGAAGTGCACGCGTTCGAGCAGGCACTTGAGCGGCTGCAGGCAGCCCTGCAGGTCGCCGACCGCGTACACCGCCATCAGTGCAGTGCTCCAGGTACGGCCAGGCGGAACGGCGCGATGGGGGCGTCGAAGTGTTTGCCGTCCTCGGCGAACATCTGGTAGCTGCCCTGCATGGTGCCGACGCGGGTCGTGAGCACCGCCCCGCTGCTGTAGGTGTGGCTGTCGCCAGGCTCGATGAGTGGCTGCTGGCCGACCACGCCTGCTCCACGAACCTCTTCGACTTCCCCGTCACCATTGGTGATCAGCCAGTGGCGCGAGACCAGCCGGGCCTTGAGCGTGCCGTTGTTCTGCACCGTGATGGTGTAGGCGAAGGCAAAGCGGTCGTTGTCGGGATCGGATTGTTCTTTGAGGTAACGGGTCACGACGCTGACGTCGATCTGATAGCGGGGGTCTGACATGCAAAGGCCTTGGACGAGCGGACGCAAATACTGCAATGGTTGCAGTCTAGGCCATGGACAGGGCTGTAGGCCAGTTGTGTCGGGCTTGGCGTCGCTTGTAGACATTACCGGCCCTGTCGTAGGCGTATCCCACGACAGGTGGCGGTAAGGCGTCCTCAGCTGGCGCTTGGCTGTTCGGCCAACTTGTCGGCCAGGCGTACGAACGCCGCCAGGTCCAGTTGTTCCGGGCGCAGGCTGCCATCGACGCCCGCAGCCTCGATGGCCTGGCTGTCGAGCAGGCCCTTGAGGGTATTGCGCAGGGTCTTGCGGCGCTGGTTGAAGGCTTCGCGGACGACGCGTTCGAGCAGGCGCGGATCCTTGGCCGGGTGTGGCAGGGTCTCGTGCGGCACCAGTCGGACGATGGCCGAGTCCACTTTCGGTGGAGGATTGAAGGCGCCGGGGCCGACGTTGAACAGGTGCTCCACGCGGCAATGGTACTGAACCATGATCGACAGGCGGCCCCAGTCACCGCCACCTGGGCCGGCGGCCAAACGCTCGACCACTTCCTTTTGCAGCATGAAGTGCATGTCGCGGATCAGGTTGGCATGGTCCAGCAGGTGAAAAATCAACGGCGTGGAGATGTTGTAGGGCAGGTTGCCCACCACCTTGAGGCTGCGCGCAGGCACGCCCAGCTGGTTGAAGTCGAACTTCAGGGCGTCGCCTTGGTGCAGGCGGAAATTGTCGCGGCCGGCGAACTTGTGCTGGAGGATCGGCACCAGGTCCTTGTCCAGTTCGACGACGTCCAGTTGGGCGCCGCTGCCCAGCAGGCCTTCGGTCAGCGCCCCTTGGCCTGGGCCGATTTCCAGCAGGTGCTCACCGGGCTTGGCGTTGATGGCGCGCAGAATGCGGTCGATGATGCCCGCGTCATGCAGGAAGTTCTGGCCGAAGCGCTTGCGCGCCCGGTGTTGGTATTGCTCGTTCATGGTCGGTTCTCGGCCATCTGGTAGGCGGTTTCCAGGGCGACGCGCAGGCTTCCGGTGTCGACGTTGCCGCTGCCGGCCAGGTCCAGGGCGGTGCCGTGGTCGACCGAGGTGCGGATGATCGGCAGGCCCAAGGTCACGTTGACCGCAGCGCCAAAGCCTTTGTACTTGAGCACCGGTAGGCCCTGGTCGTGGTACATCGCCAGCACCGCGTCGCAGTGCTCCAGATATTTGGGGGTAAACAGGGTATCGGCCGGCAGCGGACCGCGCAGGTCCATGCCTTGGCTGCGCAAGCGCTGCAAGGCAGGCTCGATGATGTCGATTTCTTCGCGGCCCAGGTGGCCGCCTTCGCCGGCATGCGGGTTGAGGCCGCAGACCAGGATACGGGGCTGGGCAATGCCGAATTTGTCACGCAGGTCGGCATGCAGGATCCGCGTGACCCGCTCCAGGCGCTCGGCGGTGATGGCGTCGGCGACGTCGCGCAGGGGCAGGTGAGTGGTCACCAGGGCCACGCGCAAGCCATGGGTGGCCAGCATCATCACCACTTGGGTGGTCTGGGTCAGGTCAGCCAGGAATTCGGTATGGCCGGAGAAGGCGATGCCGCTTTCGTTGATCACGCCCTTGTGCACAGGCGCAGTGATCATGCCGGCGAAATGCCCATCCAGGCACCCTTGACCTGCGCGTGTCAGGGTCTGCAGCACGAAGGCAGCATTGGCCTTGTCCAGTTGTCCAGGCACTACCGGAGCGGCCAGTGGCGTATCCCAGACGTACAGGCTGCCCGCGGGGGCAGGCTGGTCGGGCCAGGCGCCTTGGATGACCGGCAGCAGGGTGACGGACAGCCCCAGCTGCGTGGCCCGCTCGGCGAGCAGGTCACGGCTGGTGATGGCGATCAGGGGATGGGGCTGGGCCTCGGCGGCCAGCAGCAGGCACAGGTCGGGGCCTATGCCGGCCGGCTCGCCGGGCGTGACGGCGAAGCGCAGGGGCTTCACTGGGCAGCCTGGTCAGCGCCAGGCAGCTTGATTTCAACGTAGGCTTCGTCGCGGATCTGACGCAGCCAGGTCTGCAGTTCTTCGTCGTACTTGCGGTTGCGCAGCACGCTCAGGGCCTGCTGTTCGCGCGCTTGCTCGGTGCTGTCGGTGGCGCGGCGGCCCAGTACTTCCAGCACGTGCCAGCCGTACTGGGTGCGGAACGGACGGGTCACTTCGCCCTGGGGCGCATTGGCCATCTGCTCGCGGAACTCAGGTACCAGGCTGTTGGGGTCGACCCAGTTGAGGTCGCCACCGTTGAGCGCGGAACCTGGGTCTTCCGAGAAGCTCTTGGCCAGTTCGCCGAAGTCTTCGCCGTTCTTGATGCGCTCGTAGAGACGCTCGGCCAGTTGCTCGGTGGCCGCATCGCTGCGGATCTCGCTTGGCTTGATCAGGATGTGGCGCACATGGACTTCGTCGCGCAGCACGCTGGCATTGCCCCCGCGCTTTTCCTCGAGCTTGAGGATGATGAAGCCGTTGGGGATGCGGATCGGCTGGGTGATGTCGCCGTCGGCCATGCTGCTCAGCATCTTGGCGAAATCAGGTGGCAGTTGGCCGGCTTTACGCCAGCCCATCTCGCCGCCTTCCAGGGCGTTTTCGCTGGCGGAACGTGCGATGGCCATCTGGCCGAAGTCCGCGCCTTGCTTGAGCTGCTGGTAAACGTCACCGGCTTGGCGGGCGGCCGCCTGAATGGCCTCGGAGTTGGCGCTTTCCGGGGTCGGGATCAGGATGTTGGCCAGGCGGTACTCTTCGGACAATTGCATCTTGCCCAGGTCCGAGTTCAGGTAGTTCTTCACCTCCTGCTCCGAGACCTGGATGCGCTCGGCCACACGGCGCTGGCGCACGCGGCTGATGATCATCTCGCGCTTGACCTGGTCACGGGCGTCGTCGAACGACAGGCCATCGTGGGCCAGGGCTGCACGGAACTGATCAAGGCTCATGCCGTTGCGCTGGGCAATGGTGCCGATGGCCTGGTTGAGTTCCTCGTCGGTGATGCGGATACCCGAACGCTCGCCGATCTGCAGTTGCAGGTTCTCGACGATCAGGCGCTCCAGTACCTGCTGCTCCAGGGCGCCCGCCGGCGGTACACCACCGCCGCGCTTGGCGATGGTCTGCTGTACTTCGCGGATGCGCTGGTCCAGCTGGCTTTGCATGACCACGTCGTTGTCGACGATAGCCACCACGCGGTCCAGGGGTTGTACCGCGGCATGCACCGCGCCACTCAGCAATACAGCGCCCAGCAGCAGCGGGCGCAGGCGATCAATAAGCTTGGTCTTCACGTGTACGGTAACCTTGAATGCCTTCGTCGAGGAACGTCTCGACCTTGTTGCCCACAACGCCGCCGAGGCCTTTGAGGACGATTTGCAGGAAGACGCCGTGGTCGCCTTTTTCGTTATCTGGCACTGCCTGGCTGAAATCGTCGTAGTCGATCCAGTAACGGTTGATCAGACGCAGCTTCCAGCAGCAGCTGTCATACTCGAAACCACCCATGGCTTCCAACGTGCGATTGCGGTTGTAGTCATGTTGCCAGCGGGCGATAACGCTCCATTGCGGCACGATCGGCCAGATAACCGAGAAGTCGTGCTGCTGGATCTTGTAATAGTTTTTGATGTAGTTGGGGTCGCCTGGAACGCCGTAGTCGCCGCCGGTCTTCCAGGTACCGCTTAGCTGATCATAGATGATCAGGTCGTTGCGGTAGCGATAGCCGATGTTGACGATCTTGTTGGGATTGTCCTCAGGCTGGTAGTGGAACATGGCGCTACCCGAGCGTGGCTTGCGGCTGTCCGGATCCCAGTTGTAGTCGGAGTTGAAGCGCCAGTCGCGGTTGAAGGCATACTGATACTCAAGCGCGTAAGGCGATACGTCTGCCTGCGAGTCGGCACGGGTACGCCAGTCGATACCTGGCATCTGCACCTTGCGGTCGCGGAAGTACAGGGCCTGGCCGACGCTGAAGCGCTGGCGCTCGAAGCCGTTTTCCTCGATCCAGCGGTTGGTCACGCCCAGCGACAGCTTGTTCTCGTCGCCGATGCGGTCGGAGCCGCTGAAGCGGTTGTCGCGGAACAGCGAGGCGTAGTTGAAGTAGGTCTCGCCGGTGTCGAAGACCGGGATGTCCTTCTGGTCCTCATACGGGACGTAGAGGTAGAACAGGCGCGGTTCGAGGGTCTGGCGGTAGTTCTTGCCGAACCACTGGGTGTTGCGGTCGAAGTACAGGCCGCTGTCTACGCTGAAGACAGGCACGCTACGGTCCTGCGAACTGGAGAAGTTGCCTTGCAGGTCGCGTACTTCCGGCGTCGCGGTGGCCAGGTCATTCTTGCCCTTGCCGTCCAGGTCAAGGTCGTAGTGGGTATAGACGTACTTGAGCTTCGGCGTCAGGAAACCGTAGCTGGCCTTCATGGGCAGGCTGATCGCCGGCGCCAGGTTCAGACGGGTGCCGTTGGACCGGGCGATCCCGAAGACGTTTTCGTCGAGCCTGCGCCCATCGGGGCCGGCAGAGGTATCCAGCTCGCCGTCCTCGTTGAACACGGTGTCGTTCTTCAGGTCGCGTTCGAAGCGGACTGCCTCGGTATCATAAGTGAAGTCAAACCCGCCCGGATGGTACGGCAACATGCCGTTCAAGGTGATCTGCGGCAGCTTGTCGTACGGGGTAACGCGCGAAATGGTCGCCATCTCATACGCGTGGAGATTCAACCGTGCCTGGTAACTATCACCGCGATAGGTAAGCGTACCGCGCTGGTTAACCACATCCCGACTTTCAACACCAATCTGACCGGTTTCCAGATCCTGGAAGTAGAACGGGTCGCTGATGTCGGTGTAGTCCACCTCGCTCATCAAGCGCGAATCCAGCCCGCCCTTGTGCTGCCAGTTGTACATCCAGCGCTGTTCTTTGTAGTCGGTCTGGTCTTTACGATCGTCGTTCTTGTCGTTCAGGTACGCAGCACCGAGCTGGCCTTCGCTGGACTTGGTGAGGTAGCGGAACTCGCCTTCCATCAACATGCCGCGTTTGGCCATGTAGCGCGGGTACAACGTGGCGTCGTAGTTCGGCGCCAGGTTGAAGTAGTACGGCGTGACCAGCATGAAGCCGGTGTCGCTGCTGGTGCTGAACGACGGCGGCAGGAAGCCGGACTGGCGACGGTCGTCGATCGGGAAGTAGATGTACGGTGTATAGAACACCGGGAAATCCTTGACCCGCAGGGTGACGTTGGTCGCGGTACCGAAGCCGGTGGCCGGGTTCAGGGTGATGTTGTTGCCCTTGAGCTGCCATGCGTTGCTGCCCGGCTCACAGGTGGTATAGGTACCGTCCTTGAGGCGGATGATGGCGTTTTCGCCACGCTTGGCGTACAGCGCGTTGCCGCGAATGTGTGACTTGTGCATCACGTATTCGGCGTTGTCGACCTTGGCCTCGCCGGTGTCCAGCTGGATCTCGGCCTGGTCGCCGACGACCAGCGAGCCATTGTCGCGCAGCTTGACGTTGCCCTTGAGCTCGCCGCGGTTCTCGGCCTGGTACAGGTTGGCCTCGTCGGCCTGGACCTGCATGCTGCCTTGGCGCATGACCACATCACCAGCGAGGGTGGCGATCTGCTGCTCCTGCTGATAGCGGGAGACCTTGGCGTTCAGGTAGGTCGGTGCTTCGTCCTTGGGCGTGGTGTCGTCCATGCCCGGACGCGACGGCTCGATGTACGCGCCGCCGCAGTACGGACCGGTCTCGGCCAATTGGGCGGCGGTGAGTTTTTCGCGGGGAACCCAGTCAAGGTGGCTGTAGTCTTCGCTACGCGATTTCAGGCCACGGCCTTTGCTTTCGGTGACCAGCACCGGCTTGGGTTCGCCATCGGCGTCGGTCTCGGCGACCTGGGCGTCACCGCCCGAGCTCAGCGCGGCGCCTTCATGCACTGGGCGTGGAGGGAGGTTGCTGACCGTGGTCTTGGGCTTGCAGTCCCAACCACCGGAGGCGGACACTTGGCAGTCGAACTGCTCGGCTGCCACCACGTAGGACGTGGCCAGAGGTTGCAGGGCCAGCAGACCGCCAGTCACCAGCAACGGAAACTTTCTACGAAACGCGGGGGATTTCAATGCCATCTTATTAGTCCGGGCTTCCTGCGTGCCATCTGCCCGCGTGTGGGGCCGCACGCCTCTCGATGGTCTGAAAAAGATGCTGGATAATAAAGCATGACCCGCTTGACGGCTAGGGCCGTCGGAGACCCTTGTAATGCCCGATCACGATGTACGCCTGCAACAACTGACCGCTTGGCTCGATGAGCAGCTTGACCGTCTTTTCCGTGAAAACGCCTGGGGCGTGGTGCCCGAAGGCAGCCTGACCGCCGCCAGCAGCGACGCGAGCTTCCGTCGTTACTTCCGCTGGCAGGGGGACGGACGCAGCTTCGTGATCATGGACGCACCGCCGCCCCAAGAGAACTGCCGCCCCTTCGTCGACATCGATCATCTGCTGGCCAGTGCAGGGGTGCACGTGCCGGTCATCCACGCCCAGGACCTGGATCGCGGCTTCCTGTTGCTGGGGGATCTGGGCCACCAGACTTATCTGGATATCATCGATGCAGACAATGCCGACGCACTGTTTGCCGATGCCATCGATGCCTTGCTGGCGTTCCAGCGCGTGCCGATGGAAGAACCGCTGCCCAGCTATGATGTCGCCCTGCTGCGCCGTGAAGTGGAACTGTTCCCCGAATGGTACGTCGGCCGGGAACTGGGCCTGACATTCACCGAGGCGCAGCAGGCGACCTGGCAGCGGGTGAGCCAGTTGCTGATCGACAGCGCCCTGGCCCAGCCCAAGGTGCTGGTGCATCGCGACTATATGCCGCGCAACCTGATGCAGAGCACACCGAACCCTGGCGTGCTGGATTTCCAGGACGCGGTCTACGGCCCGGTGACCTACGACATCACCTGCCTGTTCAAGGACGCGTTCGTCAGTTGGCCCCAAGCACGTGTCGAGGGCTGGCTGCGCGATTACTGGCAGAAAGCCCAAGCGGCCGGCATCCCGGTGCAGGCAGACTTCGAGACCTTCCACCGCGCCAGTGACCTGATGGGCGTGCAGCGCCACCTGAAGGTGATCGGCATCTTCGCCCGTATCTGCCACCGCGATGGCAAGCCGCGATATCTGTCTGACGTGCCGCGTTTCTTCGCCTATATAGATGAAGTGATCAGCCGTCGTCCGGAGCTGGCCGAACTGGGGCAGTTGATCGCCGAGCTGAAGGCCGGAGCGTATTCATGAAGGCAATGATCCTGGCGGCGGGCAAGGGCGAGCGCATGCGCCCCCTGACCCTGCACACTCCCAAGCCACTGGTGCCGGTGGCGGGCCAGCCATTGATCGAGTACCACCTGCGGGCGCTGGCCAAGGCGGGCTTTACCGAGGTGGTGATCAACCATGCCTGGCTTGGCCAGCAGATCGAGGATCACTTGGGCGATGGCGCACGCTTTGGCCTGAGTATCCGCTATTCGCCCGAAGGCGAGCCGCTGGAGACCGGTGGCGGGATCTTCAAGGCATTGCCGCTGTTGGGTGATGCGCCGTTTTTGTTGGTCAATGGCGATATCTGGACCGACTACGACTTCGCCCGTTTGCGCACGCCCCTCAAAGGCCTTGCGCACCTGGTGCTGGTCGACAACCCTGGTCATCACGGTCGTGGTGACTTTCGCCTGGACGGCCAGCAAGTCGTCGACGGCGACGAGGCGCCTGGCACCTTGACCTTCAGCGGCATCTCCGTACTCGATCCCGCGCTGTTCGAAGGCTGCCAGCCCGGTGCCTTCAAGCTGGCGCCACTGTTGCGTCATGCGATGGGCGAGGGGCGGGTGAGCGGTGAGCACTTCCAGGGGCACTGGGTCGATGTCGGCACCCTGGAGCGCCTGGCCGAGGTCGAGCGCTTGATCGGCGAGCGCGCTTAAGATGTGGTGGCCAAGCACATTGATAGGTGCCGGTGCCGGTTTCGCCGTAGCCAGCATTCCCGGTGCGTTGCTCGGGGCCCTGCTTGGCCAGGCCATGGACCGTCGCCTGCGTCTTGAGGGTTGGGACGATTTGCGTGAGCGCCTGGGTGGACGCCCGGCATTGCGTGACGAGGAGTTGCTGTTCGTGCTGCTCGGGCGACTGGCCAAGAGCGATGGTCGGGTCGTCGATGGGCATATTCAGCAGGCCCGCCATGAAATGACCCGGTTGGACATGGCCGAGCCGGCGCGGCTACGGGCAATCGCGGCCTTCAATCGCGGCAAGTCGGGCAAGGTCCGCGTAGGGCGCTACCTGCAACGGATCAAGCAACAGCCCCATGCTGCCGAGGGTACCTTGCGTGCCTGCTGGCGGATGGTCTGGGCGGATGGCAAGGCGGGCATGCGCGAGCGTGAGCTGTTACTGGAGTGGGGGCGCCGGCTAGGCTTGTCGCGGACCCAGATCCAGGCGCTGGCCCTTGAGTACGAGCCGCGCAAGGCGGCGCCGGAGGGGGCTGTGATGACCTATGCCGGGGCCCTGCGCCTGCTTGGGGTCGAGGCGGACAGCGAGATCGAGCACATCAAACAGGCCTATCGCCGGCTGGTCAGCAAGCATCATCCGGACAAGCTCGCCGGCAGCGGGGCCAGCGAAGCGCAGGTGCGCGAGGCGACCGAGCGCACCCGTGAGCTGCACCAGGCCTATGCCATGGTGCGCAAGCGGCGCGGGCTTTAAGGGCCGGAAGCAGGGGCTGCACGGCAGCCCCACCGCCTCATTCCTGCGGCATCAACCACCCACGCACCCGGCGGAACAGTTGCTCCTGCTGCGCCGCCGCATTACCCGGCATGGCGATCAGCGCCAACTGCCGATACTGGCTGTCCTTCTGCCGCTTGCTGGCCTGCAGGCGCAGCTCGGCAGCGCGACGGTCGCGTGGCTGGGTGCTGTAGTAGACATCGGCGGTCGGCACCTTGACGGTGGGCGCCAGGGCTTCGAGGTCCTGCTCTACCTGGGCCGGTGTCTGCGCGGCGATCATCACCAGCTTCTGTACCTGTGGCGGTTGCCGCTCGCTGAGGTAGCGCGCGGCCCAATAGGCACCACTGCCATGGCCGACCAGCGCGATGGTGCGGACACTGTGTTGCTGGGCAAAGGCGACAGCGGCATCGAGGCGGGCGAAGATGCGCTCGGCGTCGGCCGGGTCGTTTTGCTCGCTGGCGTCCTTGGCATCGGTGCTTTCGGCCGCGTCGGCTTCGGCGGCAGTGGCCTGGGCGACGTTCGCGTTGGCATCCTCAGGGGTATCCTTGGCGGGCGCGGACTCGCCCTTGCCCTTTTCAGGTTCCGGAGCAGGCTTGCTCTCGACACGCGCTTGCGGGCTGTCGCTGACAAGGTCCGGTAGGCTAACGCTCAAACTGTGCCAGCCGACATCGGGGAACTTGCGTCGCAGCGGGCCGACAGCGTCAGGCCAGTCGGCGTTTTCACCGGCGCCGGGGACGATGATCACTGCGCCTTTGGGGTCGGCGTCGTTGGCCGGCTTCCACAAGGCGAGGAAGTTTTCGGCGCCCGCCTGCAAGGTTTGTTGTTCGGCTTTGGGCACGGTTCGTTCGAGCGCCTGGGCGTCTTCCTGGCTTCGTTCGGCCAGGGGCGGGCGAGGCGCGGGCGCGGTGGGCGACTCTGCGGCGGCCGGAGGTGTTTGAGGCTCGGCGGCCTGTGTGCCGAGCGGTAGGAGCGTGGCCATGCAGCAAATGGCCAGCGTCGTGCGATAAAGTGTGAACATGAATCAACCCAAGGCCAGAATGATACCGGCAGCCTAATAGTATTTGTCCGTGACGGCCATGCGCGTCGGCCGTCCTTGCCCAGACGAGCGTATAGATGAAGCGAATGCGTTGCCTGTGGGTTATCGGCTGGTTGCTGCTGCCCTTGATCGCCTTGGCAAGACCCGAGCCTGAGCCTTCGGTGGTCTTGGAGCCGGTCCAGCAACAATGGCTCGATGGCCATCGCAGCCTCAGGGTGGGTGTGGTGTTGCAAGCGCCCTATGCCCAGTTCGATCGTCGGCTGCAGCAGTTGTACGGCGCCAATGTCGAAGTGGTGAACGCGCTGTCCCGGGTGCTCAGGTTGGACCTGACTTGGCGCAACTTTGCCGATCAGCAGGCCCTTGAGCACGCACTGCGAGCCGGTGAGATCGACTTCGCGCCGGGCCTCACGCAGACCCCGGCCAGCCTGCGGCTGTGGTCATTCAGCGATCCGTACATGCGTGTGCCGCAACTGGTCGTGGGGCCGCGCACCGGGGCGATGGCGGTCGAACTGGAGAAGCTGGGCGTCAACGACCGGGTGGCGGTGCGCATGCCCAGTGCCTTGGCCGATTACCTGCGGGCCAACTACGTCAACCTGAACCTGCAGGGCGTGCCCGATGAGCGTCAGGCCCTGCAACTGGTACTGGGTGGCCAGGCCAGCTTCGCGGTCATGGACGAGGCGCGCCTGAGTGGGTTGTCCCGGGAAAGCGAGTTTGGCGAGCTGGCGGTGGTCGGCGACATTGGTCTGCCGCAATTGCTTCGCGTCGGCTCGCGGCGCGACTGGCCGATCCTGGCGGATGTCCTGGAGCGGGGCCTGCAAGCCATTCCTGCCAAGGAGCTGGAGCAGTTGCACCAGCGCTGGCTGCAACCCAAGTATCCACGGCTGAGCGACACCGCAGGCTTCTGGCAGAACCTGGCATTGTTGTTCGGCCTGTTGCTGATCTGCGCTGTTGCCACGCTGCTCTGGCAACGGCGTCAGCAGCATCAACTCGAGCGCAACCTGCTGGCGACACGGGAGACCCTGGCCGAGCGCCAGACGCGCGAGGAGGCGCTGCGACTGAGCCAGTTCTCCATCGACCAGAGCACGGTCGGCATTCTCTGGGTCAACTGGGACAGCCATGTGCGCTACGCCAACCACGCCGCCGAGCGCATGCTCGGCAGGGGCGAGGGCGAGTTGCTGGACCGGCCGCTGATCGACGTCGAGCCCAACCTGCACATGGACCGCTGGTTGCAGTTGTGGAAGCGCGTGCGCACCGGCGACGGCGGGGTCGAGCCGTTCGAAACCCAATGCCTGCGCAGCGATGGCAGCCTGTTGCCGGTGGAACTGTCGCTGAGCTTTCTGCGTTTTCGCGATGCCGAGTACCTGGTGATGTTCGTCACCGACATCACCGAGCGCCGACGCGCCCTGGCGGCCATGCGCGAAAGCGACGCGCGGCTCAAGGGCATCGCCGGCAATGTGCCCGGGCTGGTGTTTCGCCTGGAGCGCGACCCGGCCGAGGGGGACCTGGAGTTCCCGTATATCAGCGAGGGCAGCGAAGCGTTGGTCGGCTATGCGCCGGCGCAGATCCAGCACCCGGACATGGGGCTGCGCAACTTGGTCCACCCCGAGGACCGCGCGGATTACCACCGGGTCCAGGACCTGGCACTGGCCACCGATCAGGATTGGTCCTGGCAGGGACGGATCCTCACCCGCCAGGGCGAGCAGCGCTGGGCCGACATCAAGGCCAGTACCCGGCGCCTGGCCGATGGCCGGGTGGTGTGGGACGGCGTTGTCTGGGACATCACCCAGAGCAAGCGCGTCGAGTTGGAGCTGGCGCGCTCCCAGGAGCAGTTGCGCGAACTCTCGGCGCACCTGGAGAGCGTGCGCGAAGAAGAAAAAGCGCGGATCGCCCGGGAAGTCCATGATGAACTGGGGCAGATGCTCACGGTGCTCAAGCTCGAGGTGTCCATGTGCGAACTGGCCTACGCCGAACTCGACCCCGGACTGAACGAACGCCTGGACAGCATGAAACGCCTGATCGCGCAGTTGTTCCAGTTGGTGCGTGACGTGGCCACCGCCTTGCGCCCGCCCATTCTCGATGCGGGCATCGCCTCGGCCATCGAATGGCAGGCCCGGCGCTTCGAGGCGCGTACGCAGATCCCCTGCCTGGTACAGGTGCCGGATAATCTGCCAGCATTGAGTGAGGCCAAGGCCACCGGTCTGTTCCGGATCCTGCAGGAGGCGCTGACCAATGTGATGCGTCATGCCCAGGCGCATACCGTGCAGATCGAGCTGGCATGCGCTGAGGGCTGTCTGCGCATGACGGTCATCGATGATGGCGTGGGGTTCAGCTGCGATCAGGCCCGGCCTACGTCCTTCGGCCTGGTGGGCGTGCGCGAGCGGGTCCTGATGCTGGGCGGCGGCATGACACTGGACAGCGAGCCAGGTGAAGGTTGTAGCCTGAGTGTGACCATTCCGTTGGGGTAGGGGAGAACGACCGTGATACGCGTGCTAGTGGCCGAAGACCACACGATTGTCCGCGAGGGCATCAAACAGCTCATCGGCCTGGCCAAGGACATGCAGGTGGTGGGCGAAGCCGGTAACGGCGAACAGTTGCTCGAAACCCTGCGTCACACGCCCTGTGAGGTGGTGCTGCTGGATATCTCCATGCCCGGTGTGAACGGCCTGGAGGCGATCCCTCGGATTCGGGCACAGTCCAACCCGCCGTCGATCCTGATGCTGTCGATGCATGACGAGGCGCAGATGGCCGCCCGCGCCCTCAAGGCCGGCGCCGCAGGCTATGCCACCAAGGACAGCGACCCGGCCCTGTTGCTCACGGCCATCCGGCGTGTGGCCAGCGGTGGTCGCTACATCGACCCGGCGCTGGCTGACCGTATGGTCTTCGAGGTCGGCCTGACCGAGACTCGGCCCTTGCATACGCTGCTCTCGGAGCGGGAGTTCTCGGTGTTCGAGCGTCTGGCCCAAGGGGCCAATGTCAACGACATCGCCCAGCAACTGGCGCTCTCGAGCAAGACCATCAGCACCCACAAGGCGCGCTTGATGCAGAAGCTCAAGGTCAATTCCCTGGCGGAGCTGGTGAAATACGCCATGGAGCACAAGCTGGTGTGACTGTTCTGGTTGCGACAGTTGCGACCTTCAGCACACCTCTTAGCTTGTGGGCGCGGGCAGGCCCAAGAAAGGGCCGGGCCTGCGATCCGTGCTGCCTGGGCTGGCCTCTCGCGGGTAAACCCGGCCTCACACGAGGTGCGCAGGGCTGGCGCGCTATCCCAATCCCGCCATTGTTGTAGGGATCGCCCTACAACAAATCTTCCATACGGATGATGGCATTCTCTCAGCACCCCCGATTTTCCGGGGCTTGCGCCTTCTCTAGTCTTTGCCTACGCAGTCATTCCAACAAGAAGGTGCAGGCATGAGCGAGGCGAATTCGAACGCTGCCACCGGCGAGATCCTGGTCAGCTTCCGCGGTGTGCAGAAAAGCTACGACGGCGAATCGCTGATCGTCAAAGACCTCAACCTGGACATCCGCAAGGGCGAGTTCCTGACCTTGCTCGGCCCGTCCGGCTCGGGCAAGACCACCAGCCTGATGATGCTGGCCGGCTTCGAGACCCCCACCGCGGGTGAAATCCAGTTGGCCGGGCGCTCGATCAACAACGTGCCGCCGCACAAGCGCGACATCGGCATGGTGTTCCAGAACTACGCGCTGTTCCCGCATATGACCGTGGAAGAGAACCTGGCCTTCCCTCTGACCGTGCGCAACCTTAGCAAGACCGACATCAGCGAGCGCGTCAAACGGGTGCTGACGATGGTCCAACTCGACGCCTTCGCCAAGCGCTATCCGGGCCAGTTGTCCGGTGGCCAGCAACAGCGCGTGGCCCTGGCTCGCGCCTTGGTGTTCGAGCCGCAGCTGGTGTTGATGGACGAACCGCTCGGCGCGCTGGACAAACAGCTGCGTGAACACATGCAGATGGAGATCAAGCACATCCACCAGCGTCTGGGCGTGACCGTGGTCTACGTGACCCACGACCAGGGCGAGGCGCTGACCATGTCTGACCGGGTGGCGGTGTTCCACCAGGGCGAGATCCAGCAGATCGCGCCGCCGCGCACCCTCTACGAAGAGCCGCGCAATACCTTCGTGGCCAACTTCATCGGCGAGAACAACCGCCTCAACGGCACCTTGCTGTCGCGCAATGGCGAACGCTGCCAGGTCCAGCTGGCCCGTGGAGAGCGGGTGGAGGCCTTGGCGGTGAACGTCGGCGAGGCGGGTGATCCGGTGACGCTGTCGATCCGCCCGGAGCGCGTGTACCTCAATGGCCACAGCGAGCGCTGCGTGAATCGCTTCTCCGGCCGCGTGGCCGAGTTCATCTACCTGGGCGACCACGTGCGGGTTCGCCTGGAAGTCTGCGGCAAGGGTGACTTCTTCGTGAAGCAGCCGATCGCCGAACTCGACCCGGCCCTGGCCGTGGGGGATGTGGTACCGCTTGGCTGGGAGGTGGAGCACGCCCGCGCGCTCGATCCGATTGCCGAAGCCCATTGATGGTTTGCTTCACCAACCCTTAACTGTGGAGAGAACAATAATGCACAAGCAGTTGAAACTGACCGCCCTGGCCCTCGGCTTGTTCGCCGCCGGCCAAGCCCTGGCCGCGGACCTGACCGTCGTGTCGTTCGGCGGTGCCAACAAGGCTGCCCAGGTCAAGGCGTTCTACGAGCCATGGGAGAAGGCAGGCAAGGGCAAGATCGTCGCCGGTGAGTACAACGGCGAGATGGCCAAGGTCAAAGCCATGGTCGACACCAACAGCGTCTCCTGGAACCTGGTGGAAGTGGAATCGCCGGAACTGGCCCGCGGTTGCGACGAAGGCATGTTCGAGGAACTGGACCCGGCCCTGTTCGGCAACGAGGCCGACTACGTGCCAGGCGCAATCCAGCCGTGCGGTGTGGGCTTCTTCGTATGGTCCACGGTACTGGCCTACAACGCCGACAAGCTCAAGACCGCGCCCACCAGCTGGGCCGACTTCTGGGATACCCAGAAATTCCCGGGCAAGCGAGGCCTGCGCAAGGGCGCCAAGTACACCCTGGAATTCGCTCTGATGGCCGACGGCGTGGCGCCGAAGGACGTGTACAAGGTGCTGGGCACCAAAGAAGGCCAGGACCGCGCCTTCAAGAAACTCGACCAGATCAAACCCAGCATCCAGTGGTGGGAAGCGGGCGCCCAGCCGCCGCAGTACCTGGCTTCCGGCGACGTGGTCATGAGTTCGGCCTACAACGGTCGGATCGCTGCAGTGCAAAAAGAAAGCAACCTCAAGGTCGTCTGGAACGGCGGCATCTACGACTTCGACGCCTGGGCCATTCCGAAAGGCGCGAAGGATACGGATCTGGCGAAGAAGTTCATCGCCTTCAGCGTTCAGCCCGAGCAGCAGAAGACCTATTCCGAGAACATCGCCTACGGCCCGGCCAATGCCAAGGCTGTCAGCCTGCTGTCGGACACGGTGAAGAAGGACATGCCGACCACGCCTGAGAACATCGCCAACCAGGTGCAGATCGACGTGGCCTTCTGGGCCGACAACAGCGAGCAGCTGGAGCAACGCTTCAACGCCTGGGCGGCGAAGAAGTAAGCCGCGTTGACGGAGCGCCGGCCCGTATGGCGGCGCTCATCGTTCCCCAGATTTTCGGAGTTCGCCATGGCCATTGCAGTGCCCCTGAACGAAGGCGCAGGTAAAAGCCTCAAACAGCGCCTCAAGCATGCCGAGCGGGTCAACCGTTGGAAGGCGCAGGCGTTGATCGCGCCACTGGCGCTGTTCCTGTTGCTGGTGTTTCTGGTGCCGATCGCGGCACTGCTGTACAAGAGCGTCGGCAACCCCGAGGTGGTCAACGGTCTGCCGCGCACCGTCGAGGCCATCGCGCAATGGGATGGCAAGGGCCTGCCGGGCGAGGACGTGTACAAGGTGCTCAGCCAGGATCTGGCCGAGTCGCGCAAGAAACAAACCCTGGGCGATCTCTCCAAACGCCTGAACATGGAGCTGGCCGGCTACCGCAGCCTGCTGGCCAAGACTGCAAGGGCGTTGCCGTTCAAGGCCGAGCCCACTTCTTATAAAGACGCCCTGCAGACGCTCGACGAGCGCTGGGGCGATCCCGCGTACTGGCAGGCGATCCGTCGCAACACCAGCGCGGTGACGCCGTTCTACCTGCTGGCGGCGCTGGACCACCGCATCGACGACCTGGGCGAGCTGGCCAAGGCCACCCCGGACCAGGCCATCTACCTGGACATTTTCACCCGCACCCTGTGGATGGGCGTGGTCATCACCGCGATCTGCCTGGTACTGGCCTACCCGCTGGCCTATCTGCTGGCCAACCTGCCGACCCGGCAGAGCAACCTGCTGATGATCCTGGTGCTGCTGCCGTTCTGGACCTCGATCCTGGTACGCGTGGCGGCCTGGATCGTGCTGTTGCAGTCCGGAGGCCTGATCAACAGCGCGTTGATGGCCGTGGGCATCATCGATGAGCCGTTGGAGCTGGTGTTCAACCGCACCGGCGTGTACATCGCCATGGTGCACATCCTGCTGCCGTTCATGATTCTGCCGCTGTACAGCGTGATGAAGGGCATTTCGCCCAGCTACATGCGTGCGGCAATCTCCTTGGGCTGCCACCCGTTCGCCAGCTTCTGGCGTGTGTATTTCCCGCAGACGTACGCGGGCGTCGGGGCCGGCTGCCTGTTGGTGTTCATCATTTCCATCGGCTACTACATCACCCCGGCGCTGCTGGGCAGCCCGAACGACCAGATGGTCAGCTACTTCGTGGCCTTCTATACCAACACCAGCATCAACTGGGGTATGGCCACTGCCCTGGGTGGGTTGCTGCTGCTGGCCACCGTGGTGCTGTACCTGATCTATAGCTGGCTGGTCGGCGCCAGCCGCCTGCGCCTGAGCTGAGGAGCCCTGTCATGCTGAGCCCTTACATGTCGCCCGTGGAGCGGGTCTGGTTCTACAGCCTGCGTATTCTCTGCGGTCTGATCCTGCTGTTTTTGGTGTTGCCGGTGCTGGTGATCGTGCCGCTGTCGTTCAACAGCGGCAGCTTCCTGGTGTATCCGCTGCAAGGCTTCTCCTTGCATTGGTACCAGGACTTCTTCGCCTCGGCCGAATGGATGCGTTCGCTCAAGAACAGCATCATCGTCGCCCCGGCGGCCACCGCGCTGGCCATGGTGTTCGGCACCCTGGCCGCCATCGGCCTGACCCGTGGGGACTTCCCGGGCAAGTCGCTGGTCATGGCGCTGGTGATTTCGCCCATGGTGGTGCCGGTGGTGATCATCGGTGTGGCCAGCTATCTGTTCTTCGCGCCGCTGGGCATGGGCAACAGCTTCATTTCGCTGATCCTGGTGCATGCGGTGTTGGGTGTGCCGTTCGTCATCATCACCGTGTCGGCGACATTGCAGGGCTTCAACCAGAACCTGGTGCGCGCGGCGGCCAGCCTCGGTGCTTCGCCATTGACGACCTTTCGTCGGGTGACGCTGCCCCTGATCGCGCCTGGGGTGATCTCCGGGGCGTTGTTCGCCTTCGCGACGTCCTTCGATGAAGTGGTGGTGACGCTGTTCCTGGCCGGCCCCGAGCAAGCGACCCTGCCACGGCAGATGTTCAGCGGTATCCGCGAGAACCTCAGCCCGACCATCGCCGCCGCTGCGACCTTGCTGATTGCCTTCTCGGTGGTGCTGCTGCTGACCTTGGAATGGCTGCGCGGGCGAAGCGAGAAACTGCGGACCCAGCAGCCAGCGTGAGGTCCTTCCATCGCGGCGCAAGGCCGCTCCTACAAAGGTTTGCGATCTTCTGTAGGAGCGGCCTTGCGCCCCGAAGGTTCACCAAGCAGTCGCAAAACCAGATTGACAGCGATTGATACCAATCAGCCTTCATTCGTTTGCCTGAGTTACAATGCGCGCCACCGTGATTTCTGCCAACAGGTGCGCCATGCAGCCCTACGCTATTGCCCCCTCCATCCTCTCCGCCGATTTCGCCCGCTTGGGCGAGGACGTCGACAAGGTGCTGGCCGCCGGGGCCGACATCGTTCACTTCGATGTAATGGACAACCACTACGTGCCCAACCTGACCATCGGTCCGATGGTCTGCAGCGCACTGCGCAAGTACGGCGTGACCGCGCCGATCGATGTGCACCTGATGGTCAGCCCGGTCGACCGCATCATCGGTGACTTCATCGAAGCGGGCGCCACCTACATCACCTTCCACCCTGAAGCGTCCCAGCACATCGACCGCTCTCTGCAGCTGATCCGCGACGGTGGCTGCAAGGCTGGCCTGGTGTTCAACCCGGCCACCAGCCTGGAAGCGCTCAAGTATGTGATGGACAAGATCGACATGGTGCTCTTGATGAGCGTCAACCCAGGCTTCGGCGGCCAGAAGTTCATTCCGGGCACCCTCGACAAGCTACGCGAAGCCCGCGCGCTGATCGACGCCAGCGGCCGTGATATCCGCCTGGAGATCGACGGTGGCGTCAACGTCAACAACATCCGCGAAATCGCCGCCGCCGGTGCCGATACCTTCGTGGCCGGCTCGGCGATCTTCAATGCGCCGGACTACCAGGAAGTCATCGCCAAAATGCGCGCCGAACTGGCTCAGGCCCGCCCATGAGTGGCTTCGAGCAGCTGTTCCCGGGGGCGCTGCCAAGGCTGGTGATGTTCGATCTGGATGGCACCCTGATCGATTCTGTCCCTGACCTTGCCGCCGCCGTGGATCGCATGCTGCTCCAGATGGGGCGCCCGCCCGCAGGCCTGGAGGCAGTACGCCACTGGGTCGGCAATGGCGCCCAGGTCCTGGTCCGCCGCGCCCTGGCCGGTGGCCTGGACCACGCTGCTGTCGATGACGCCTTGGCCGAGCAGGGCCTGGCCCTGTTCATGGAGGCCTACGGCCAAAGCCATGACCTGACGGTGATCTACCCCGGCGTGCGCGATACCCTGCGCTGGCTGCGCAAGCGCGGCGTGGAAATGGCACTGATCACCAACAAGCCCGAGCGCTTCGTCGGGCCACTGCTCGATCAGATGAAGATCGGGCGCTACTTCCGCTGGATCATCGGCGGCGACACGCTGCCTCAGAAAAAGCCCGACCCGGCAGCGCTGTTGTTCGTCATGAAGATGGCCGGCGTGCGTCCCGAGCAGGCGTTGTTTGTCGGCGACTCGCGCAGCGATGTGCTGGCGGCCAAGGCGGCGGGCGTCAAGTGTGTAGGCCTGACCTATGGCTACAACCATGGCCGGCCGATCGACGAGGAGTCCCCCAGCCTGGTCATCGATGATCTGCGCGCTCTGCTGCCAGGTTGCTTAGTCCCGGCCACTGGGATAACGTTGGCGGACCTTCAAGCCTCACAAGACAGAGAATCCACCGTGGCGGTTACCGGCAAGTTCTGGATGAAAGTCATCAAGGCCCTGGCCCGCTGGCGCTGGCGCGCCTGACTTCTGCCCGCCGGCGCCTGCCGGCCCGTCCGCTTGCCCGACCCCATTGCTGCTTGCCACGAGGCTACCCATGACCCGCGAAGAATTCCTGCGCCTGGCCGCTGCCGGCTACAACCGCATTCCCCTGGCCTGTGAAACCCTGGCCGACTTCGACACGCCGCTGTCGATTTATCTGAAACTGGCCGACCAACCCAACTCCTACCTGCTCGAGTCTGTGCAGGGCGGTGAGAAGTGGGGCCGTTACTCGATGATCGGCCTGCCGTCGCGCACCGTGCTGCGCGTGCATGGCTACCACGCCAGCATCCTGCAGGACGGTGTGCAGGTGGAAAGCCACGACGTGGAAGACCCGCTGGCCTTCGTCGAGGCGTTCAAGGATCGCTACAAGGTCGCTGATATCCCGGGGCTGCCGCGCTTCAACGGCGGCTTGGTCGGCTACTTTGGCTATGACTGCGTGCGGTATGTGGAAAAGCGCCTGGGCGCGTGTCCGAACCCGGACCCGCTGGGCGTGCCGGACATCCTGCTGATGGTCTCCGACGCGGTGGTGGTGTTCGACAACCTGGCCGGCAAGATGCACGCGATCGTGCTGGTGGACCCCGCCCAGGAGCAAGCCTATGAGCAAGGCCAGGCGCGACTGCAGGGCCTGCTGGCCAAGCTGCGCGAGCCGATCACCCCGCGCCGCGGCCTGGACCTGAGCGGCCCGCTCGCCGCCGAGCCTGCGTTCCGCTCCAGCTATACCCGCGAGGACTACGAGAACGCAGTCGGACGTATCAAGGAATACATCCTGGCCGGCGACTGCATGCAGGTGGTGCCGTCCCAGCGTATGTCCATCGATTTCAAGGCCGCCCCTATCGACCTGTATCGGGCGCTGCGCTGCTTCAACCCGACGCCTTACATGTACTTCTTCAACTTCGGTGATTTCCATGTCGTGGGCAGCTCGCCGGAAGTGCTGGTACGTGTCGAGGATAATCTGGTCACCGTGCGGCCGATCGCCGGGACCCGACCACGCGGCGCCACCGAGGAAGCCGACCGGGCACTGGAAGACGACCTGCTGTCCGACGACAAGGAAATCGCCGAACACCTGATGCTCATCGACCTGGGCCGCAACGATGTGGGCCGGGTGTCGTCCACCGGCAGCGTGCGTCTGACCGAGAAGATGGTCATCGAGCGCTACTCCAACGTCATGCACATCGTCTCCAACGTCACAGGCCAATTGCGTGAGGGCCTGACAGCGATGGACGCCCTGCGCGCGATCCTCCCGGCCGGTACCCTGTCGGGTGCGCCGAAGATCCGTGCCATGGAGATCATCGACGAGTTGGAACCGGTCAAGCGTGGCGTCTACGGCGGTGCCGTGGGCTACCTGGCCTGGAATGGCAACATGGACACCGCTATCGCCATCCGTACTGCAGTGATCAAGGACGGCGAGCTGCATGTGCAGGCGGGTGGTGGCATCGTCGCTGACTCGGTGCCAGCGCTGGAGTGGGAAGAAACCATCAACAAGCGCCGGGCCATGTTCCGCGCTGTGGCCTTGGCGGAGCAGACGCCACAAGCCTGATGAACGATGGATCGAACGGCGCCCCAATGGCGCCGTTTTTCTTTGGCGTGCCGTGCAGCCCTCGCGCAGGCCGGTTCGCGGGCTCTCCTGTCCCCTTGATGACACCGCAGATCCTGTAGGAGGGGGTTTACCCGCGAAACAGGCGACGCGACGGTCCGCAGACTGCCCCCTCCATTCAGAAGTCCATGCTCAGCGCCAGGCCGATGCCTTGCTGTGTCACTGCATCGCTCTTGCGCCAGTTGTAGTTGCCCCGCAGGTGCACCCCAGGTACCAGCTCATGGGTCAGCCCCAGGCTGGCGCGTGTCAGGTTGCTGTCCGGTGTATAGCCCGTGAGTGTGAAGTCATGGGCCGGCAGGCTGGCGAGGTTCAGGGTCAGGTCCTGGCGATCGTCTTCGAACTCGTGCTCTCGAGCGACTTCGGCAAACAGCCGGGTACCCGCTGTGAGCAGATAGCCACCCTGCAGGCCAACGCCCAGGCGCCGTGAGGTTCTGTCTTGGTCATCGTAGGCCAGGGCGGTGGAGCGTCCGCTCTTTTCCTCGTAACCGTCGACTTTGACCCGGGCATAGTCGGCGCTGACGAAGGGCGACAGCTGCCAGGCACTCTGCTCGACCGTCAGGTCGTAGCCCAGCCGGCCGGTAACCGCCCAGGCCTCGCCATCGGTGTCGCCTTTCTCGCTGCGCTCACCCACGCCGAGCGCAAATGTACGCTTGAGGTCGTGATAGTCCAGGTGCCCTGCGGTCAATGCCGCGTCGGCCCACCAGCGGTGCTGGCGATACTGGGCAAAAACCGTGGCGAGGTAGCTGTCGAGCTTGTAGTCCGAGTCGTATTCGCCGGCTTCGAGCTTCTGTCGGTTCACGCCTGCCGCGAGGCCGATGCGCCACGCGTCGTCGACTCGATAGCTGCCACCTAGGGTCAGGTTGTAACCGCGCCCGTCTGCACTGACGGCTCCGCGCTGATTATCGAAGTCCAGGTCCTGAGCGCCAGTGGCGACAAAGGGTTGCCATTGACCGATGGCCTGCCATGGTGTCTGCCATTGGTTGCGAAGCTCGTCCTGATGGGCCCGCAGGTTGCCGTGGGCCATTTCCGGCAGCAGAGTCAGCTCCCATGGCGCGGCGAGGATCGAGTAGCCGTAGTCGGCGATCAGTTTCTGGCCGGCGATGGTGGGGTGTACCGAATCGTTGAACAGCAACTTGGTGGGATCCGGTGTGGTGCCGTTGGCCCCGTACACCGGGTTGCCCACACAGCCTTCGCCGCTGTAGCAAGTGCCGACCAGATTCTGCCCGGCGGCCAGCCCGAAGTCGGCAGGGTTCGCCAAGGCCTCCTGGAGCAGGCCTGGAATGTTAAGGGGGATGATCTGCGCGTCGATCCGGCCAAGTTGGCTCAGCAACGACTGATTGAACACACCGGACAGTTGCGACAGTGGGCCTTGCAATGGCGTGCCACTGTAGTTGGGTGTCTGTCCCAGGTCCGGCAACAGCCAGACCATGATGTAGCGCGCCCCGCCTTGTTGCAGGGCTTGGGCACTCGCTGCCAGGCGTGCGCCAGCGGCTGCGGCGTCAGCCGGTGTATTGACCAGGCCTTGGAGGAAGTCGTTGCCGCCTCCGGTCAGGTAGTACAAGGCGTTTGGATCGGCGCGCAAACCATTGGCCAGGTAGCCGTCACGCTCGCGCAGCACCGTTCCCGCCCCGGGGCGTCCCGGAGGGATGACGGTCCGTGAGGTCTCGGTGATCGAGTCGAGTATCTGTTGCGTGGTATAGCCGCCGACGGCCCAGTTGTTGCCATCGGGCCGGGTGCCGATGGAGGTGGAGGGGTTGAGCTCATCGGACGGAACACCCAGCCGGTTGCCCAGGATCATTGGTGTGACCGGCGCATAGCTGCCATCGGCATTGCGGTTGGTGAAGCGCAGGCCGAACTGTCCGGCATCGCTGAGGCTGTCGCCGAACACGATGAGGGAGGAGTAGGGCGAGGGCGCTGCCATGGCCTGGCTGCAGGAAAGGGCCAGAAGCCCCATCAGAGGACGAAGAAAGCGTGGTTTGCGCATCGCAGAAGGTCCTTTTCTTTATTTTTGTCGGAACAACCCGATTGACCTTAACAAAGCTGAGGGAATTCGATCCAAGTGGATTCGTTTCTCCGTATTTACGGGCATATTGCACCCGTCGTCCCGGTAGGCTACTGTGCCGTGACGTATAAGCGAGACCTATCCTGTGTTGATCGTCAGCAAACTCTTGATGCGCGTTATCAAGGCCCACGCCCGTTGGCGTTGGCGCGCCTGACTTTATCTCCTGCCGGCCTGTCCGGCCCGCCCCGTTTGCCTTCCAGTCGCTTCACCCACCGCCCGCTGCGGACAGCCCGCGCTTGCGACCGACATTGGAAGGTTCGAATTCAAAGTCAGTAGATTCAAGAGGTTCAGCCCGATGTTACTGATGATCGACAATTACGACTCCTTTACCTACAACGTCGTCCAGTACCTGGGCGAGCTGGGCGCCGAGGTCAAGGTCATTCGCAACGATGAAATGACCATCGCCCAGATCGAAGCCCTCAACCCTGAGCGCATCGTCGTTTCCCCTGGCCCTTGCACGCCGAGCGAGGCGGGGGTTTCCATCGAGGCCATCCTGCATTTTGCCGGCAAGCTGCCGATCCTCGGCGTCTGCCTGGGGCATCAGTCCATCGGCCAGGCCTTCGGCGGCGACGTGGTCCGTGCCCGCCAAGTGATGCATGGCAAGACCAGCCCGGTTCATCATCGTGACCTGGGTGTTTTCGCCGGTCTGAACAATCCACTCACCGTGACTCGCTACCATTCGCTGGTGGTCAAGCGCGAAACCCTGCCCGACTGCCTGGAAGTCACCGCCTGGACGGCCCACGCCGACGGCTCGGTCGACGAGATCATGGGCCTGCGCCACAAGACGCTGAACATCGAAGGGGTGCAGTTCCACCCTGAGTCGATCCTCACTGAGCAGGGCCACGAACTGTTCGCCAACTTCCTCAAGCAGACCGGCGGCCACCGCTAAGGAGCGAGCATGGATATCAAGAGCGCGTTGAGCCGTATCGTCGGCCACTTGGACCTGACCACCGAAGAAATGCGCGCTGTCATGCGCCAGATCATGACGGGCCAATGCAGCGAGGCGCAGATCGGTGCCTTCCTGATGGGCATGCGCATGAAGAGCGAGAGCATCGACGAGATCGTCGGTGCCGTGTCGGTGATGCGTGAGCTGTGCAACAAGGTAGAGCTGCAGACCCTCGACGGCGTGGTCGACATCGTCGGCACCGGCGGTGATGGCGCCAACATTTTCAACGTTTCCACCGCTTCGGCCTTTGTCCTGGCGGCGGCGGGCTGCCCGGTCGCCAAGCATGGCAACCGCGCGGTATCCGGCAAGAGTGGCAGCGCTGACCTGCTGGAGGCCGCTGGCATTTACCTGAACCTGACGCCGGTTCAGGTCGCCCGCTGCATCGACAGCCTTGGGATCGGCTTCATGTTCGCCCAGACCCACCACAGTGCCATGAAGCATGCTGCCGGTCCGCGCCGTGATCTGGGGCTGCGTACCCTGTTCAACATGCTGGGCCCGCTTACGAATCCGGCCGGTGTGAAACATCAGGTGGTCGGGGTGTTCACCCAGGCCCTGTGCCGTCCACTGGCCGAGGTGCTGCAGCGCCTGGGCAGCAAGCATGTGCTGGTAGTGCACTCCAAGGACGGGCTGGACGAGTTCAGCCTGGCCGCACCGACCTTCGTGGCAGAGCTGAAGAATGACCAGATCACCGAGTATTGGGTCGAGCCTGAAGACCTCGGCATGAAGAGCCAGAGTCTGCATGGCCTGGCTGTCGAAGGCCCGCAGGCTTCGCTGGAGCTGATCCGCGATGCCCTTGGCCGGCGCAAGACCGAGAATGGCCAGAAGGCCGCCGAGATGATCGTGCTCAATGCTGGCGCGGCGCTCTATGCCGCCGACCATGCCATGAGCCTCAAGAGCGGTGTGGAACTCGCCCATGACGTGCTGCACACCGGCCTTGCCTGGGAGAAGCTGCAGGAGCTGGGTGCCTTTACCGCGGTATTCAAGCAGGAGAACGAAGCATGAGCGTACCGACGGTGCTGGAGAAGATCCTCGCCCGCAAGGTCGAGGAAGTGGCCGAACGCAGCGCCCGGGTCAGCCTGGCCGAGTTGGAGCGCATGGCCAAGGCAGCCGACGCTCCGCGAGGCTTTGCCAACGCCTTGCTCGAGCAGGCCAAGCGCAAGCAGCCGGCGGTGATCGCCGAAATCAAGAAAGCCTCGCCCAGCAAGGGCGTGATCCGCGAGCACTTCGTACCGGCCGACATCGCCGTCAGCTACGAAAAGGGCGGGGCCACCTGCCTGTCGGTACTGACCGACGTGGATTATTTTCAGGGCGGCGATGCCTACCTGCAGCAGGCCCGCGCGGCGTGCAAGCTGCCGGTGATCCGCAAAGACTTCCTCATCGATCCTTACCAAGTGGTCGAGGCCCGTGCCTTGGGTGCCGATTGCGTCTTGCTGATCGTTGCCGCGCTGGACGACGTACGCATGGCTGAACTGGCGGCCACCGCCAAGTCTGTCGGGCTCGATGTCCTGGTGGAAGTGCATGATGGCGATGAGCTGGAGCGTGCGTTGAACACCCTTGATACGCCGCTGGTCGGTGTCAACAACCGCAACCTGCACACCTTCGAGGTGAGCCTGGAGACCACGCTGGACCTGTTGCCGCGCATTCCACGGGATCGTCTCGCCATCACCGAGAGCGGCATTCTCAACCGAGCCGACGTGGAGCTGATGGAAATCAACGAGGTCTACTCGTTCCTGGTCGGTGAAGCGTTCATGCGCGCCGAGCAGCCGGGGCTGGAGCTGCAGCGACTGTTCTTCCCCGAGCGTGCGGTGAAAACCGTGGTTCAGGAACTGGACTGATCGATTCGAAGCCGGCGTTTGCCGGCTTTTTTGTATGCCTGTTCTGGCCTTTTCGTAAGTTTGCTCGCGAAAGGGCTTATGCAAACGACATCTTTAGGTGGATCAATGACCGACCAACCCCTGGCGCTGACCGTCGAACAAGGCCTGCATGCCGAGCAGGAACTGCTGGCCGAAGTGTGCCGCGGTGAACGTGATGCCGGCGTGCTGTTCTGGCGCCCCACTGACCATGCCTTGGTGATGCCGCGACGCATGAGCCGTCTCGAGCATTTCGAGACGGCTTGCGCCGAGTTGGCCATTGCAGGCTGGCCTGTGTTACTGCGCGAGACAGGCGGTGAGCCAGTGCCGCAGTCCCATTCCACGGTGAACGTGGCACTGGTCTACGTTGCCCCACGCAGTGAAGGGGATCATGGACGTATCGAGAATGCCTACGAGCGTCTGTGTCTGCCGCTGTGCGATGTGCTGCGCGAGTGGGGCGGTGTGGCTTCGGTGGGCGAGATCGACGGCGCGTTCTGTGACGGTCGATACAACGTCAATCTCAATGGCCGCAAGCTGGTCGGCACTGCCCAGCGCTGGCGCCAGGGTTTGGGGGGTAAGCGCGCCGTCGTGCTGGTGCATGGCGCATTGCTGCTGGACAACGAGCGCGAGTCGATGGTCGCGGCGGTCAACCGCTTCAACGAATGCTGTGATCTGGAGCAGCGTTGCCGAGCCGACAGCCACATCGCCCTGCATGAAGTGGTGCCCGAGGCGCCATGGTTCGAGCGCCTGAGCCAGGCCTACAACGAGACGATCGCGGCGATCCCTCGCGACTAGCGGGTGCCGTGGACCACCATGGTCTTGCCTTTGACCTGGACCAGGCTGCGCTCCTCGAGGTCCTTGAGCACACGCCCGACCATCTCCCGTGAACAGCCGACGATGCGCCCGATCTCCTGACGGGTGATCTTGATCTGCATGCCGTCCGGGTGGGTCATGGCGTCGGGCTGCTTGCACAGGTCGAGCAGGCAGCGGGCAACGCGACCAGTGACATCGACGAAAGCCAGATCACCCACCTTGCGCGTGGTGTTGCGCAGGCGCTGGGCCATCTGGCTGCCCAGGGCGTAAAGAATGTCCGGGTCCTGGCGGGCCAGTTCACGGAACTTGTCGTAGCTGATTTCAGCCACTTCACACTCGGTCTTGGCACGGACCCAGGCGCTGCGCTGCTGTTCTTGCCCTGCGGACTCGAACAGACCCAGTTCACCGAAGAAGTCTCCGCTATTGAGGTAGGCGATGATCATTTCATGGCCATCGTCATCCTCGATCAAGATGGTCACCGAGCCCTTGATGATGAAGGACAGCGTTTCCGCCCGGTCTCCGGCGCAAATGATGTTGCTCTTGGCGGTATAGCGGCGGCGCTGACAGTGCGCTAACAGCTTGTCGATGTTCTTGATCTTGGCGGGTAGGGCGGAGGCAACCATCACGAAGTCCTGTTCGAGGCGAGGCAATGCAGTTTTTATAGGACGCAGGCGTCGAGCGCCAGTCATTTGGCGTCAGCTTATCAGACACGGCCGCTTGCAATGGTAATAAAGCCGCGCGTGTTGCGCTTTTCCGAGAGCGCCACAAGGACTAAGCTGACGACCTTTTCTCAAGCATCTTGGAGTCCAGATACATGAAGGCACGCATCCAGTGGGCCGGTGAAGCGATGTTCCTCGGCGAGTCGGGGAGCGGCCATGTCGTGGTCATGGATGGCCCGCCCGAGGCAGGTGGTCGGAACCTGGGCGTGCGCCCCATGGAAATGCTGCTGCTCGGCCTGGGCGGCTGCAGCAGCTTCGATGTGGTGAGTATCCTCAAGAAGTCCCGCCAGGCCGTGGAGAGCTGTGAGGCCTTCCTGGAAGCCGAGCGCGCCAGCGAAGACCCCAAGGTGTTCACCAAGATCCACCTGAACTTCGTGGTCAAGGGCCGTGGGCTGAAGGAAGCCCAAGTCAAGCGTGCGGTGGAGTTGTCGGCGGAAAAATACTGCTCGGCCTCGATCATGCTCGATCGCGCCGGTGTGGAAATCACCCACGGCTACGAGATCGTCGAGCTGGGTTGAATGGCCGCCTGGGGGCTGCTCTGTAGCCCTCGGCGTCGACTCTGCGGGCTGGCGTAGCCCTCGATGGGCCGCGTCACAGCCCGGGAATCGTTCAGTTACGAAGCGCGGGCAACGCTTGCTGCAACCATTGTGGCAGGCGTGCCCGCAGCGACTGGCTCAGCTGTTCGCGCTTTTTTTGGTACAGCA
Source organism: Pseudomonas sp. NY15354 (assembly GCF_048068075.1). Classification (NCBI taxonomy): domain Bacteria; kingdom Pseudomonadati; phylum Pseudomonadota; class Gammaproteobacteria; order Pseudomonadales; family Pseudomonadaceae; genus Pseudomonas; species Pseudomonas sp. NY15354. Next base: position 9,235 of record NZ_JBLUPV010000033.1, on the reverse strand, counting down.
AGCCCAGCCCGATCACGCCTAGGCCGATCACGGTCAGCACCAGCGGGAAGAGCAGCGAGTCGGCGAATACGTCGTAGGAGAGGTAGCCCAGATAGGCTGCCACGCCCATGGAGCCAAAGACCATGAACACCGGACGGCGCAACAGCACCGCCAGGCCCATCAGGCAAAGGTTGATTACGCAGTACAGCGCCTTGCCCAGCTCGCTGCCGCTGTCCATCAGCGTCAGGCCGCCCCAGAATGCCGCCAGCCCTGCTAGGTAGCCCCAGCCTGCATAGTCCCGGCGGGTGCGCCCATCGATCACGATGAACACTGCCAGTAGCGCCATACCGAACCACAGCGAGACCGTGCGGCGCTGTTCCCAGCTGAACGGCGAGCCGAAAAACCATTCGCTCAGGTCCATGGACATGAACCACAGGGCCACGGCCATTGGCATCACGATAAAGGGGAAGGGAACCAGGCGCAGCATCAGCAGGCCCGCGACCACCGTGGCTGCCTCCATCAACACCCAGCCGCCCTGCACGTATGTGTAGTACTGGTGATAGTCGCTTTGGATATCGTCCAGAGGCCACCAGCCAGCGAGGCGCTCGATGGCGAACACAGCCAAGGGCACAATGCTCACCGCGACCGCCGCCAGCACGCCGGCGGCGATGGGCTGGTCCTGGCGTTGCAGCTTCAGGGCAATCAATGTCAGCAGGATGATGTAGAGCGAGGTGACGGCCAACAGCGCCGAATCGCCGATGCTCATCCAGGCTTCTGTGAGCAGCCAGCCCATGGCGCCCATGATCAGCAATGCGCCGAAGTAGAACGCCACATGGGCAAGCTGGAAAGTGCCGCGGGTTTGCGGTTGCTGGCGCAGGAAGGCCAGTAGGGCTTGGTCCTGTCCCGGTTGGAGAATGCCGGCGCCCACGGCGCGAGCCAGATCCTTGGCGTCGAAACGTTCCGTCATGTTCGTGCCCTTCAGATGCGGTAGGTGCTCTTGGTCATCACCTTGGCCATCAGGCTCATGCCGAAGCGCACAGGGGCCGGGAAGCGGTAGCCGCCGGCTTCGAGCGCGGACTCCGCGTGCTGCTCTTCATCGACCCGCATCTGTTCGAGGATCGCCCGGGATTTTTCGTCTTCCTGGGGCAGTTGTTCAAGGTGCTCATCCAAGTGTTTGCACACTTGGTGCTCGGTCGCCGCGACGAAGCCCAGGCTGACCTTGTCGCTGACCAGGCCGGCGAGTGCGCCGATGCCGAAGGACATGCCGTAGAACAGTGGGTTGAGCACGCTCGGGTGACTGCCCAGCTGGCGGATGCGTTGCTCGCACCAGGCCAGGTGGTCGACTTCTTCCTCGGCGGCATGCTCCATGGCCTTGCGCACTTGGGGCAACTTGGCGGTCAGGGCCTGGCCCTGATAGAGCGCCTGTGCGCAAACCTCGCCGGTATGGTTGATACGCATGAGGCCGGCGATATGGCGCGTTTGGCTTTCGTCCAGTTCGGCATCGGGTTGGACGATGGCCGGGGATGGACGGGCAGGTTGGCCGCTGAAGGGCAGCAAGGTGCGCATGGCGGTATCGGCCTGCAGCAACAAGCGGTCGAGCGGCGAGTAGTGACGTTCGGTAGCCATCGGGCACCTCCGCTAGAGTGTGCCCGACAGTTTACCGCAATCGGGAAGGGGGCGGTTGCCCTGGATCAGCCCGGCGGCCAGTGCATCTGACGCTGGCCGAGCACGTGCATGTGGATGTGATAGACCGTCTGGCCGCCCTGCTCATTGCAGTTCATGACCACGCGGAAGCCATCCTCGCAGCCGAGCTCCTTGGCCAGACGCTGGGCTGTGAACAGGATATGACCGGCCAGGCCTTTATCTTCTTCGGTCAGATCGTTGAGGGTGCGGATGTGCTTTTTCGGGATGACCAGAAAATGCACGGGTGCCTGCGGGGCGATATCGTGGAAGGCCAGAACCTGGTCGTCCTCGTAGATGATCTTCGCCGGGATCTCCCGGTTGATGATCTTGGTGAAGAGAGTCTCCACAGCTCGTACTCCATGGTGAGTGTCCGGGCCGAGTGTACCCAGCGCGACGACGCTCGCCCAGTGGCTATTCGACGCCGATCGGGCAGTAGCGTCGGTGGATGACGCCTGCCAGCTTGCGTGTCAGCCAGCGCGGCATGAGGCGGGGGAGACGCGCCAGCCAGCGATTGCGCCGTCCGGGCATGATCAGCGCGCGATTTTTGTCCAGCGCACGCACGGTATAGAGCGCAACTTCCTCTGGGCTCAGGCAGCGTGAGCTGTTGTCCAGGCGAGGAATGCGTCGTCGTGGGGAGCGGATCGGCCCGGGACACAGGACCGAGACTTTGATCCCGGCGCGCTTGAGCTCTTCGCGAAGCGCCTCGGAGAAGCTCACCACATAGGCCTTGCTGGCCGCGTAGGTGGCCATCCATGGGCCGGGCGCGGCGCTGGCCAAGGCTGCGATATTGAGGATCTGCCCGCCGCCGTGCAACGCCATCAGGTTGCCAATGGCATGACACAGGCGGCTCAGGGCAAGGACGTTGACTTCCAGCAGATCCTGCTCGTCGGCCCATTCATGGGCAAGGAACGGCCCATAGGTCCGCTGGCCGGCACAGTTGACCAGCAGGTCGATGTGTCGTTCGCCTTCTTCGAGCTCCAGCACGAAACCCGACAGGCGCAGGGGTTGGCTCAGGTCACAGGCCCGGAACAGCACTTCGACGCCAAAGCGCTGGGTCAGCTCGATGGCGACCGGCTCCAGGGTCTCGCGGTGGCGGGCCACGAGGATCAGGTTGCGCCCGCGCCGTGCCAGGGCTTCCGCCAGGGCAAGCCCTAGGCCGCTGGAAGCACCGGTGATCATGGCGTAACGGGTCATGCAAGGCTCCTGGGGCCGAAAACGGGCGCCTAGTGTACAGCGTGCCCGGGGAAGGTGTTGCCTTTTGCTACCCGTTCAAGCTGGCGTCTGAGAGACGCCTGCCAGCGCACGTTCCCTCGGGCTCAGAACGGCTTGACCACCACCAGCATCACGATGCCCAACAGGAACAGCACAGGCACTTCGTTGAACCAACGGTAGAACACATGCCCGCGCGTATTGGTGCCAGTGGCGAAGCGCTTCCGCTGGGCGCCGCACATATGGTGGTAGACCGTCAGCAGGGCCACCAGGGTGAGCTTGGCGTGCAGCCAGCCCTGGCTCAGCCAGCCGGGAGTGAGGTAGAGCATCCAGGCGCCGAAGACATAGGTTGCGATCATCGCCGGGTTCATGATGCCGCGGTACAGCTTGCGCTCCATGGTGACGAAGCGCTCCTGGCTGAGGCTATCCTGGCTTTGGGCGTGGTAGACGAACAGGCGCGGGAGGTAGAACAGCCCGGCGAACCAGCAGACCACACTGACGATATGCAGGGCCTTGATCCATAGATAAAGCATGGGGGAGTTCCTTCAGGATTCACGGTCGTCAGATAGTAGCGGTCAAGTGTCCAATGGGGTATCCGAAGAGTTGTTACAGAGGCCCCAGGCCCCTATTATCGTGCGCTTTCCAGTGGGCTCGTTGATAAGGGGCAAGCGTTATGATCAAGGTCGGTATCGTCGGCGGCACGGGTTACACCGGTGTCGAACTGTTGCGTCTGCTGGCGCAGCACCCACAGGCTGAGGTCGCGGTCATCACGTCGCGCTCCGAGGCGGGCGTTGCGGTCGCCGACATGTATCCGAACCTGCGCGGTCATTATGATGGCCTGGCCTTCAGCGTGCCGGACAGCAAGACCTTGGGCGCCTGTGACGTGGTGTTCTTCGCCACCCCCCACGGTGTAGCCCATGCCCTGGCTGGCGAGCTGCTGGCTGCCGGAACCAAGGTCATCGACCTCTCGGCCGACTTCCGCCTGCAGGATGCCGTGGAGTGGGGCAAATGGTACGGCCAGCCTCACGGCGCCCCTGAACTGCTGAAGGATGCGGTGTATGGCCTGCCGGAGGTCAACCGCGAGAAGATCCGCCAGGCGCGCCTGATCGCGGTGCCCGGTTGCTACCCGACCGCCACCCAGTTGGGCTTCCTGCCGCTGCTCGAGGCGGGCTTGGCCGACCCATCGCGACTGATCGCCGACTGCAAATCCGGCGTGAGCGGCGCCGGTCGTGGCGCTGCCGTGGGCTCGCTGTTCTGCGAGGCCGGCGAAAGCATGAAAGCCTACGCGGTCAAAGGCCATCGCCATTTGCCGGAGATCAGCCAGGGCCTGCGCTTGGCCGCAGGCAAAGATGTCGGACTGACGTTCGTGCCGCACCTGACACCGATGATCCGTGGTATTCATGCCACCCTTTACGCGACCGTCGCCGACACCTCTGTCGATCTGCAGGCGCTGTTCGAGAAGCGCTATGCCGATGAGCCGTTCGTCGACGTGATGCCTGCTGGCAGCCATCCCGAGACCCGCAGCGTACGTGGTGCCAACGTCTGCCGCATTGCCGTGCATCGTCCGCAGGGGGGCGATCTGGTGGTGGTGCTGTCGGTCATCGACAACCTGGTCAAGGGTGCTTCCGGCCAGGCGGTACAGAACCTGAACATCCTGTTTGGCCTGGACGAGCGCATGGGGCTTTCCCATGCGGGTCTGTTGCCGTAAGCGGTTCTTGCACGAAAAGGCCCGCCTTCGTGCGGGCCTTTTCATTTGGCGCGACTAAAGCCGCACAATTCTTGACCAATTTTCTCGGAGAAGCGGATAATGCGCGTCATCGAGTTTTATGGCGGCACTGCGCCGGGAGAGTCAACATGAGCGTCGAAACCTTCACCCCCACGGCTTTGGAATTCACCCAAGGTGCTGCGCACAAGGTGAAGACCCTGGTCACCGAGGAAGGCAATGATCGCCTGAAGCTGCGCGTGTTCGTGACCGGCGGTGGTTGCTCGGGCTTCCAGTATGGCTTCACCTTCGATGAAGAAGTGGCCGAGGACGACACCATTGTCGAGCGCGAAGGTGTATCCCTGGTAGTGGACCCGATGAGTTTCCAATACCTCGCAGGCGCCGAGGTGGACTATCAAGAAGGCCTGGAAGGTTCGCGCTTCGTGATCAAGAACCCCAACGCCACGACGACCTGCGGTTGCGGTTCCTCGTTCTCGATCTGAGGTCGCCCCTGCTACGAAAACGCCGCGCAATTGCGCGGCGTTTTGCATTCTATGGAATTGTCAGGCCGGATAGATCGCCCCGAGAACGCGCAGGCCCCGGGCGGCGGTCACGCTGGGGCGGTTGGCTGGGATGTGCTCGAGGCAGCAATGAGCCAGCCAGGCGAAGGCCATGCCCTCTACCCAGTCCGGGTCCACCCCATGGACGGCGGTGCTGCTGACCTGGGCTGAGGGCAGCAGCGCTGCCAGGCGACCCATCAATGCTCCGTTGCGAGCGCCGCCGCCGCAGACCAGCAGGGCCTCGGTGCCCGATTGAGCGCCAAGCAACGAGTCGATGATGCTGCGGGCGGTCAGCTCCAGCAGAGTGGCCTGTACATCTTCGTCTCGATAGGCCGGCAGTTGCGCCAGGTGAGCATCCAGCCAGGGGAGGTTGAACACTTCTCGACCGGTGCTCTTGGGGCCGCTCCCGGCAAAGAAGGGGTCGGCCAGAAGCTTGGCCAGCAACGTATCGATGACCTGACCGCTGGCCGCCCAGGCGCCGTTGGCGTCATAGGTCTGACCGCGCTTGCGTTCGATCCAGGCGTCAAGAAGTACGTTGCCTGGGCCGCAGTCGAAACCGCGGACGGGCTTGTCTTGCTCGATCAGGCTGAGGTTGCTGAACCCGCCAACGTTCAGAATGGCCACGCGTTGGCCCACATGGCCGAACAGCGCTTCATGGAATGCGGGGACCAGCGGGGCACCCTGGCCACCTGCGGCCACGTCGCGACGGCGAAAGTCACCTACCACGCAGACGCCGGTCAGCTCGGCCAGCAGTGCGGGGTTGCCGATCTGTACAGTGAATCCGCGGGCCGGCTCGTGGCGGATGGTCTGGCCGTGGCTGCCGATTGCGCGGATGGCCCTGGCGTCCAGGCCTTGGTTTGCCAGGAGTTGGCGTACACCTTCCGCAGCCAGGCTTGCCCAGCGGTTCTCCGCCAGTGCGGCACGGGCGATCTCGTCAGGGCCGCTGGCGCAGAGCGCGAGCAGTTCCTGACGTAGGTCAGAAGGCATGGGGGTGTAATGAGTGGCGAGCAGACGGGGCTGCTCGCTTTGTTCGATCAGTGCGATGTCCAGGCCATCGAGGCTGGTTCCGGACATCACACCCAGATAAAGCGCCATGGATCAGCGCTTGTTGGCGGCGAGCAGGGTGGCTTTTTCCTGATCCATACGGGCGATCAGGGGTTGACTCTGCTGCAAGAAGCGTTGGCGCTCGGAGCGGGCGATCGGGTCGGCCATGGGCACCTTCTGGCTCAACGGGTCGACATGCACGCCATTGACCTGGAACTCATAGTGCAGGTGTGGGCCGGTAGACAGGCCGGTAGTGCCGATGTAGCCGATCACCTGGCCTTGCTTGACCGAACTGCCGGTCTTGACACCCTTGGCGAAGCCCTGCATGTGACCATAGAGCGTCTTGTAGGAGTTGCCGTGGGCAATGATCACAGTATTGCCGTAACCGCCACGACGGCCCGCCAGGAGTACTTTGCCATCACCTGCGGCCTTGATTGGCGTGCCGCGGGGTGCTGCGTAGTCCACACCTTTGTGGGCGCGGATCTTGTTGAGAATCGGATGTTTGCGGCCGGCAGAGAAGCGCGAGCTGATGCGGGCGTAGTCCACCGGCGTACGGATGAATGCCTTGCGCAGGCTGTTGCCATCGGCGGTGTAATAGCTGGTATTGCCCTGCTTGTTGGTGTAGCGCACCGCAGTGTAGGTCTTGCCGCGGTTGGTGAAGCGTGCGGACAGGATGCTGCCGGTGCCGACGACCTTGCCGTCCATGACCTTCTGCTCGTAGACCACGTCGAATTCATCGCCAGGGCGGATGTCCTGGGCGAAGTCGATGTCGTAGCCGAGGACGCGGGCCATGTCCATGGTCATGCTGTGTGACAGGCCGGCGCGCTTGGCGGAGGCCGACAGCGAGCTCTTGATCACGCCATGGGCATATGCGGTACGCACCACTGGCTTGCTGATCTCCCGATTGAAGCTGTAGCCCTTGGCGGTCTTGGTCAGGCGAATGGTTTCGAGGTTGCTGACCTTGCTGTGCAGGCTGGCCAGTTGGCCATCCTTGTCGAGTTCGAACTGCAGCACCTGGCCATGCTTGAGTTGGCTGAACTGCTTGGCCTGCTTTCCGCTGGCCAGGACGTCATGGACCACATTGGCAGGCAAGCCGACCTTGGCGAACAGTGTCGAAAGGGTGTCGCCGCGCGCAACCGCGACTTCACGATGGCCAGGCAGCTTGGCCTCGACGGTTTCCTTGGCTTTTTCCTCTGCGGCTGGCGCTTGCTGCTCAGCCTGCTTGGTTGCAGGTTCGGCCTCTTCGACCTGGGCAAAAGGGGAGCTTTGGTCGTTCTCGGCTTGAACCAGGGGGGCGGCCTTGGACTCGTCCTTCAACTGCTCGGCCGGGGTTTCCAGCTCCAGGTTGAGGGTGGTCTTCTTGGCTTCGACTTCGCTGGAGGGAAATACCAGCAAAGCCAGGCTGAGCAAGGCGGCGATGCCGCTGGCGGCCAACAAATGGCTTTTCGGATAAAGCGGGGGCGCTTTAGGCGTCTCGTTGGTCATAGGTGAGGTGACTTTGAAAAAGGTGAAATGGAAAAGATGAATGACATGATGAAGATGAAATAACTGTATAAAATATAACCAAATCCAGTTTCGCGCAAGGGCGCGTAGACGCCGCAATGCGCCATCTGGGTCACATTCCTTTGCGAAACTTGTAATTGATGGCCGATCTTGTATGGTTGGCTCCCCTTGAATCTGAGCCTTGCGGGTCTGTCTATGAAGTCGGTTGAAGAGCAGCTGGCGCTTATCAAGCGCGGTGCGGAAGAGGTATTGGTCGAGTCGGAACTGGTGGAGAAGCTCAAGCGCGGCCAGCCCCTGCGTATCAAGGCGGGCTTCGACCCGACTGCGCCGGACCTGCACCTTGGCCACACTGTGCTGATCAACAAGCTGCGCCAGTTCCAGGATCTTGGTCATCAGGTCATTTTCCTGATCGGTGACTTCACCGGCATGATCGGTGATCCGAGTGGCAAGAGTGCCACCCGCCCGCCGCTGACTCGTGAGCAGGTGCTGGATAACGCCGAGACCTATAAACAGCAGGTGTTCAAGATCCTTGATCCGGCCAAGACCGAAGTCGCGTTCAACTCCACGTGGATGGACAAGCTGACGCCGGCCGACTTTATTCGTCTGGCCTCCCAGTACACCGTTGCGCGCATGCTCGAGCGCGATGACTTCGACAAACGCTATAGCAGCAACCAGCCGATCGCGATCCATGAGTTCTTGTATCCGCTGGTACAGGGGTACGACTCGGTTGCGCTCAAGGCGGATGTCGAGCTCGGTGGTACCGATCAGAAGTTCAATCTGCTGATGGGGCGCGAGCTGCAGCGTGCCTACGGTCAGGAGGCGCAGAACATCGTCACCATGCCGCTGCTCGAAGGGCTCGATGGCGTGAAGAAGATGTCCAAATCCCTGGGCAACTATGTCGGTATCCAGGAAGCCCCGGGTGTGATGTACAGCAAGCTGGTCTCGATTCCGGACACCTTGATGTGGCGCTATTTCGAATTGCTGAGCTTCCGCTCTATGGAAGAGATCAACCAGTTCCGTGCTGACGTGGAGAAGGGCGCCAATCCGCGCGATATCAAGATCAAGCTGGCTGAAGAGATCGTGGCGCGCTTCCATGGTGAAGAGGCTGCAGCCAATGCGCACCGTGCAGCAGGCAACCGCATGAAGGATGGCGAGCTGCCGGAGGATCTGCCTGAGGTTGAAGTGGTCGCCCAGGAAGACATGCCGATCGCGGCAGTATTGAACAAGGCTGGCTTGGTGAAGAACTCCGCCGCCGCTCGCGACCTGCTCAATGCTGGTGGTGTGAAGGTGGATGGCGCGGTAGTCGACCGCGGGTTCGTCTTCGCTCTGGGGGCAACCCACGTTTGTCAGGCAGGTAAGAAGGCATTCGCTCGCATTACCTTGAAAGCTGAGTAATGGTGTCTTCCAGTTATCTGGAGGAGACTATATAGAAGCGGGGAGGCCATCAGGCCTCCCCGCTTTGCTTTTCAGCGATATGAAAGTTTTTTGAAAATAAGTGTTGACGGGGTTTCGAATCCCCTTATAATGCGCCCCACTTCCGACGCAGTCGAAACGC
>NZ_JBLUPV010000032.1:0-65596 GCF_048068075.1 Pseudomonas sp. NY15354 | reverse complement strand
TCCTGGTAGCGCTCCACCTGCGCCAGGGTGTTCCACCACAGATATTTGGACTTGTAGGTCGCATCGATGATGGTGTGCGGCAGGCCGTCGTCGCTGTTGAGGTATTCGGTCTTGTGGCCTAGCGGGTCGATCTCGGCGACTAGGTTGCCCTTGTCGTCATAGCGGGACTTCCACACGCTACCATCCGGGAAACGGGTTTCAGTCACCAGTGGCGTCGCGAAGTGGTGTCTGTAGCTGATCTTGCGGCCCAGCGGGTCGGTTTCCTCGACCAGACGGCCAAAATCATCGTATTTGAGCGCCAGCTGATTGCCGTCGAGCAAGGTGAAGCCGACGATGTTGCCGAAGCCATCGAAATCGATCGTGTAGCGTTCGCCCCCGAAATCTCGACCGGCGATGACGCGGTTGTCCTCGTTGTATTGGATCTCCAGTTCACGCCCCAGCACATCGGTCGCCCAACTGGTGCGTGCGGCGAAATCGTAGCGGAAATGGTAATGTTCGCCGTCGCTGGTCCAATGCTCAATCACGCGCGATTTTCCCAATCAACGCAACTTATGAGACTTCTTGGATTCTTTAGATCCGCACGGAGCAAGCCATCGCGTTGCTTATTGCAAATCGCTCAGCCACGCAGATTGAGCGGTCCGCTGCCGTAGTGGCTGATCTTGCAGCCAACCGGCAGACTCAATATTCAAGCTATAGCGAACGGCAGTCATAACTCAGCGCGTTACCACACATATCGACACATATAAATTAAGCAGAATTAATTAAAACGTGAAAAGTCTACAGGCAAGCGATTCCAGTCAAGCGTATTTACTTCTTGATCAGACAACAATTCATCAAATGCATCGCCGCCAAATTTTTCAATAAACACACGCTCCTCTTCATAAATAGCAATACACTGAAGCCAATTAACTTTAAGCGAAGAAAAATCAAGCTGCGGAAAATATGAATCATTCCACATAAAGGGGACTGTCAAATAAATATGAGGCATTTGGGGCGATTTGAAATAATCATTGAAAATACCAGCTATTACATCACCTGGCATTACCGCACGCTGCCGTTTTCTAATAAAAAAAGTGGCTGAGGCCAAAGCGTTTTCCCAAAAGATTTCTTCTGCCAGAGCGCCAGCACATAGCTCTATTCGGGTAGGAAACTCTTCACCATCTTCATCAAACAACGGGACCTCTGACAATCCTATCGTACCTATAGACTTCACACCCACATGCAATGAGTCCCGTGTAGTTAGAAGATCTATTGAAAGACTCTTGGAATCGTCATAATAAGCTTGAACTTTGAGTTCACCACCAAAAATCTTTAGGGTGTGCTTCGCCACTGCCTTACACTGCTCGCTTGGGATAGTCATTTAAGGGCCTAAATAGAGATCAGATTTAATTTCCCCTGCATGACTTCTATTTGACGAGGGGAGCTCCGGCCTATAATGACCGGCCTGATTAAATTCGTCAATAAACTCTTTTCTTGCAAGGCCTCTTTGTTCAGCACTCCTCACATGCTTCCAATGCTCGTAACCTGGTTTATGCCCCATATCCCATGGCTCATTTTTACTCATCACTGTGTTAGTTACAGGATCCCGAACGACACCTTCAGAATTTTTTGCATTATTCCAAACTTCCTCACGAACCCCCTTGTGAAACTTACCCCGTCGGTATTTAAAGCTAGACCATGCCGAGGGCTTATCGGATGCGGTTTTAGATCTAACCCCCACATTCCCCAAATTAGATCCAAAACCTTTGCTTGTAAAGACATGATTTCTTTCAAATCCAACCCCGCCCCTAGCTGCAATTCCTCCTCCGATAAGCGCACCTGCAAGAGTGGAAATTTTCTGACCATCAGAACCTTCCCCAAACAGCTCCCCTCCGCCCAAGTGAGCAGCTCTACCTCCCAGATAGGCTCCTGCCATACCTACCGCAACCACTAATGGCCCTGCGAGTACAAGCGCGCAGCCTATACCCACAATAAATATTGCATTCTCTAACCACTCGGGAACCTCCGGATTTATCGGGTCAGTTGTTGCCGTTCCACCTCCAATAAATACATTAGGCTCTGTCTGAAAAAAGGTGTCGTAGACACCGCATGACACAAGCCAGCGACACCATCGCGCTATAGCTTTTTGCGAGTTTGTCGAAACGAGTCACGACTCGGCGGTTCTCTTTCAGCCAACCGAACATGCGCTCGATCACATTACGCTGGCGGTACTTGGGACGATCAAACAGTCGGGATAGTCCAGGCTTGGGTTTACGCTTCATTGAACGCAACGGAATAACCGGTTGCATGCGATACCGGTCACAAAAACGTCGCAGCGCATCAGCGTCGTAGCCCTTGTCGGCCAAAAGCCAGCGGCAGCGCTTGCGAGGTCGCCCACGTTTGCTCGTCGGGATGCAGACATCGTCCAGCAATGGCTGCGCGTAGCTAATATCGCTGGCTTGACCGCCAGAAAGGAGAAAGCGCAGTGGTACGCCGTTGGCGTCGCAGAGCATATGAATCTTGGTGGTGAGGCCACCGCGACTGCGGCCTAGAGCGTGATCGGCGGGTTCATCATGGCCCCTTTTTACCTGCACCTGCTGAAGCGCGGGTAGCACGAACAGCAGTCGAATCGATCATCCAGGTCTGTAGGTCAATGAGCCCTTGATCATTGAGTTTGAGATGTAACCGCTTGAGCATCTGATCAAATTTTCCCCGATTTCGCCAAACTCGGAATCGGTGATACAGCGTCCGCCAAGGCCCAATACACTCGGGCATGTCACGCCAGGCAGCGCCTGAGCGCAACAACCACAGCACGCCATCGAGCATCAGGCGATCACTTGCTCGCGGTCTGCCTCTGGTGTGGGTTGGGGTGAAGAGATCCGCAACCACATCCCATGCTTCATCCGAAAATTCGTAGCGCTTAGCCATCACAGGATTCCTTTCCATAGATGGCTGAAAACCTTACAAAATCTCAGCGTTCGTGGCTCGGGAGTTGGGTTTCTCCGAATTTCAGACAGAACCTAGTAAGAAACAGACGGCCAGACTTTAATCTAGCCGCCACGAAAAATATTAATATTTTAAAGAGCCTCTCGGAGAAGACCGCACTTATTTTTATAGAACTTACGCAACCTGCACAAAAAAGCAACCGTCGACGTCCTCACCCCCGAACTTTTTACTAATCAACAGATAGCCTACACCGTCACTCATATACAATACATCCTGGAAAGGAGAGGGAAAGTCAGACGAGTAGACTTGACAAAGAAAGTTATAGTTCGCCGCTAGATCCCTAGGGATCAACGCGCCTGCTGGCGCAGTCAGGGACATTAACGAGGAGACTATCAACTCCCCCTCATCAATGGATACCTCTTCGAAGTCAGCTGTTTGAAGAGGGATTGAGGGTCTTGGAGACTTAATTGAGTCCACCCCCTCAGAATGGACAACATATGTATATGAAGCAGCCCCCCTCTGTAGCTGCAGTTCGTCAACGGTTATCGAATCAAGAAAATAATCGTCTTGATCATATGTAGAAAAAACATGTATAACCCCATCCTCTGGGAGATCTGTTCGACCCAGCCGCTGCTTTGCAGCCTTACAGTTAATGGAAAAAAGAAGCAAGAGATCCTGGCCGTCTGGATTTTTTGGCCAGTTTGTAATGTGCGCACTATCACCACCAAAGTAAAATGGTAGTTCATCACCTGAAGCAGAAACAATTTTCTGGACTTTCATAGCCATACCCCTTAGCAACTTCCAAGGCTGCGATAGAATTTTTTTGCTTGTCTCTTCAGAACCTTTACCCTGCTTGCTGGAACCCCAGCTTTTCGCAATGCTCCGGACGTAATATCTAGTTCACGCTTAAGGCTTGGAGCAAAGTCATTTTTTCCAAGGCCTTGACTTGCTCTAATTTGAGTCTCATGCCAATGCGCGCCGCCAACCCCACGTGTATCTTTTGCTGGCCCTCGAGTATGATGATCTAAATCGAGTGCGATGGATGGGTTACCGGAAAGGCGCGTAGCCTTCTCTGCCACCTCTTGCTGCACTAAGTATTCATGCCGCAACAGCTCATGCGCCTGAAGACTATCACCAACGTGCAATTCACCATTTAGACTTCCGTAAGTCCCCAACTCAAACAAATTAGCTAGGCCCTTAGGGTCTACCCAGCCAAGTGGATTGGGTGCATATCTGTAGAGATTTACCCCACCCTCCAACCCTATTGGGTCTTGAGATATAAATCGTCCATATTCCGGATCGTAATACCGAAACGTGTTGTAATGCAGAGTTGTTTCAGAGTCTAGATACTGCCCCTGAAATCGTAGATTCTGCTGTATTTCATTCACAGTTAGCTGTTCTATCTCGCCCCACGACCGATACGTCGCCTGCCAAACGATCTGCCCCTCGCTATCCGTCAGTTCCAGCGGCGACCCAATCTGGTCAGTATGGAAGTAGTAGACCTTCTGCCCTTCCCCTCCGCCTGATCAACGCGCGCGAGCGGCGCATAACTCCCCGGCTCGTACAGATACAGAATGCTCTGCCCGGGCGTCTCTTCCCGCAGCATCCGCAACCCCTGCCACAGGAACCGCTTCTGCTCCACCTCGCCCTTGCTTGGCAATCAACCGGCCAATCGCATCGCGCTCGAACAGCGTCTCGTGCTCCGGGCGCTCGTCTCGGTCGCCATAGCCAATCTCATGCAGCCGAGTGAGATGCCCGCCTTCGTTGTAGGTAAACCGACGCGTCAGGTTGTCTACCCGCACTTCTTCGCTCAGGCGATCCGAGGCACCGTAGGCAAAACGATAGGTCGCGTTGTTTTCGTTGACCAGTGCAGTCAGGCGCAGGGTCTTGTCGTACTCGTAGCGCACCCACTGCCCTTTGGCGTCCTGGCGGCTGCTCGGCAAGCCACGGGAGGTGCGCTGCAAACGCGTGGTCTGGCCCTTGCCGTCGGTGTGGGCGATCACCTGGCCGAGGGTGTTGTAGGTGAAGGTTTCCGAGGTACCGTCCGGGTGGATGATCTTCAGCACCTCACCGTCCGGCTTGTGCTCCAGCGTGGTGCTCTGGTTCAACGCATCGCTCACGGCGATCAGATGCTGACGCTCGTCGTAGCGATAGTAGGTGCTCTTGCCCGAGCAGTCCTCGAAGCGCTCGACCTGGGCGTAGGTGTTCCACCACAGATACTTGGACTTGAAGTTCGCGTCGATGATCGTGTGCGGCAGGCCATCTTCGCCGTTGAGGTATTCGGTCTTGTGGCCTACCGGGTCGATCTCGGCGACCAGGTTGCCCTTGTCGTCATAGCGGGACTTCCACACGCTGCCATCGGGGAAGCGCGTTTCAGTCACCAGCGGCGTCGCGAAGTGGTGCTTGTAGCTGATCTTGCGGCCCAGCGGGTCGGTTTCCTCGACCAGACTGCCAAAATCATCGTATTTGAGCGCCAGCTCGTTGCCGTCGGGCAAGGTGAAGCCGACGATGTTGCCGAAGCCATCGAAATCGATCATGTAGCGTTCGCCCCCGAAATCTCGACTGGCGATGACGCGGTTGTCCTCGTTGTATTGGATCTCCGGTTCACGGCCCAGTACATCGGTCGCCCAACTGGTACGTGCGGCGAAATCGTAGCGGAAATGGTAATGTTCTCCGTCGCTGGTCCAGTGTTCGACCACGCGCGGTTTACACTCCTGGGTTTGCCAGCGGTATTTGCAGATCAGATTTAGAAATCAACATAAGGGGGGCTACGCAGCCCCTCTTAAAATAGACATTTTTTAAAGATTTTTCTTGCAGCTCTATGCAAAAATCGAATACCAGTTAGACCAAACCGAACACCCAAAAAGCATCTAAAACCATAATCTCCAAACATAAAACTAAAGCTTAGCCAGTACCCTCTCTAGCTTGCTTACATCTTTAACATCTCCTCCCTTATCGACAAATGAGCGCCAGGCTGGAATAGCCTTTTTAAACAGCTCTAGACACTTTTCGGTAACGTCAGATTTCTTGACTACCAGATCCATTCTCAGCTGACCACTTTCATCGAAGGGGTTAATATTTATTATTTTATGCGATCACAGAAATCCCATTATCATAGCATAACGCTCGACGATCTGAGATTGATATGCATTACTTTTATTGCGAGCTAAAAGCATAGGAATACTGCACAGTGTAAAATCCAAATCACTCATGCTCTATACCTTTCTATCTTGCACGAATTACCGTTGAAATATCATCGACCTCAATCAACTTCCTTGTCCTAGGCTCACGCACAAATATGCCACCTGCCTCACGAATACGCATCTCTTTTTCCAATTGCGCAATTGTAGCGTTCACCCCGAAAGCCCGACTGGCGATGACGCGGTTGTCCTTGTTGTATTGGATCTCCAGTTCACGCCCCAGCACCTCGGTCGCCCAACTGGTACGTTGGGCAAAATCGTAGCGGAAATAGTAATACTCACCGTCGTTGCTCCAGTGCGCGACCGTGCACAGCTTACCGTCCCGGAATAGACATTTTTAAAGATTTTTTTACAAACTATCGAGAAAACATTTCCCTCTATAAAGGCCATGCAAAGACCATGAATTTCGGAAGCTTATTAAAACCGAAACACTTAGAAGGTGACACACTCCAAAATACGCACCACCCTACATTTTCCACCGACATCGTCTGAAAGGGAAAAAAGCCTATATAATCCCGACCCAAATCAGCAAAAGATTTATCACCAACTCATTTTGCGGACCATTGACATGAATAGCCAGCGGTGTACTTTAAAGCGGATGATCGCCTACTGAGGCGGAACAAAACCAAGGTTCGCTCGGCACTTCCCACCCCAACGGCGGCCTACTCAAGGTTTTATATTCGCTATTTCAGCATAAGGACCCAGGCCTCAGTCCAAATAAATAGTACCCGCCTCCCCTTTATCTTGCTGAATTAACTTTACAACCAACTCCCACTGCCCACCATCGCTCTGTTTTCGGCCAAAGAACACATATGTCACGACACCTGAATAGCTATCATCTTCTCCATTATCCACCTGAAACTGATGAACAAAATCCATTGGCCTACCTTCAATATATCGCCAGCCAGGCTCATCTATCCAAATCGGCATTGCGCCATAACACTTAAAGCTATTCGCCAAACTTTTAGTTATCCAAGCAACTACTTTTTTGGGCGCAGAAACAACCCAATCAACCTCTGGAACCTCTAGTCCCTGCGCCATATAGTCTTTAAACAGCGCTCGCACAAATTCTTCTGCCTCCTCGTGGCTAGTGTCGGCCTTGAATTTCTTCGAGGCTACAGTCATCACCAACGAACTGAATATAATGTACGCTTTTTCTTCGCTTACCAAGACCCAACCCCTTTTACTATTTCAATCAACTCATATCCAACCTTACGATAGCTATCAACATTGGCATGCTGCCAAGGATCCACTTCCATAAGATTAGAGATTTTGTGCACGTCAGCGCCTCCGACTCTTTGCGGCACATCAGCGTGATGCAACTCATATGAAGTATCTTTTATACTAACCTTTCCCGTCTTGTAACTTTTAACTTTAGCCGTTATCCTGGGGGCATTTCCAGATGCCATTCTGGCAAGGTTTCTTGGAGAATAAATAGATTTATCCTTGAGCAACTCCTCTTTAGCTTTGCCTTTCCAATAATTCTTCCGAGCGGTCCCCCAGCATTCCCACCCCCAAGGATCGACCCAGCCTGTCGGGTTCTCGCCGTAACGGTAAAGATTTAATCCGCCCTCTAGACCGATAGGATCTTGAGTAACATACCGTCCTCCCAAAGGATCATAGTACCGGAACGTGTTGTAATGCAGCCCAGACTCACCATCTAAATACTGGCCTTGGAATCGCAGACACTGCTCAACCTGGTTGACGACTAGCTGCTCAATGGAGCCCCACGACCGATAAGTCGCCTGCCAAACGATCTGCCCCTCGCTATCCGTCAGTTCCAACGGCGTCCCAATCTGGTCAGTATGGAAGTAGTAGACCTTCTGCCCTTCCCCCTCCGCCTGATCAACGCGCGCGAGCGGCGCATAACTCCCCGGCTCGTACAGATACAGAATGCTCTGCCCGGGCGTCTCTTCCCGCAGCATCCGCAACCCCTGCCACAGGAACCGCTTTTGTTCCACCTCGCTCTTGATGGTTGACTGTTTCGCCACCCGGCGGCCCAGGCTGTCGTAGCGATACTCGCCCGTACTCCCCAGCGTGCCGTTAACCAGCGTTTCCGCCCTGACCAACCGGTTCTCGCAGTCGTAGCTAAAGCTCTGCAGCTTGCTATGCCCCGAGCGCTTCTCGATCAAATTACCCCACGGGTCGTAACGGTACTCCTGATCCCGCCACTGCTTGATCCGGTTATCCTTGACCTTGTCGAACTGCCGCGCGTTGAAGTCCAGCCGGTTGGCCGCCGCGTCGTAACGAAATACTTCGCTCCCAATCAGCGAGCTGGTATCGCGGCTGCGTAACTGGCCGTTGGCTTCGTATTCGTACTTGATCTCGCCACGTAGCTTGTCGAGGGTGCGGACCAGTTCACCCGCCGGGTCGTACTGATAACGCCGATGAATCGGGTTGTAAGCGTGGTCCACCAGCAGCGACGTGTTAACGCCGCTGTTGTGCACCTGCGAGAGTTTTTCCGCTGGCAGCGTCGAGGCGAACTGCCAGGCTTTGCGCCCCATCGCGTCGTAGCCGAAGCAACTGGTGAGTTTGCCCTGGCTCCGATCCTAGACTTTGAACTTTGACTTCATAGCGAGCGTCAAAAGCCTTCCCGCCCTTAGGCAATTCCCTGACCAAGGCAAGCCAAGCTGCGGCCACGCATATTGCTGAGGTCATAAGAAGCGACTGGTTTAGGCAGACTCTCATAGACCTCAAGCAGAAAAGTATTAATTAACCGACATACAAATCCTCACCTTCCTCTGTTTGAACAACCATTTTGTAAACGACACTCCATGCGTCCCCTTCCTTCGGAACAGATGGCGTTTTCCCTCCAAAAACAAAAACAGTATCGCCAGACTTAAACCGATCAGCCAATCGACCCTCAATATTTGAAACTTTAAATTGATTTAGAAAAACCATAGGCACATCATCCAAGTACGCCCATCTAGGCTCCCCTACCCAAACTGGCGGGCTGGCCATACAAATAAACTTATCTTTAATCTTCTCCGCTATCCACTTTTTCCTATTCTTGGGGGAGCCTTCTTGCTCATAGGCATAGTAAAGGCTTTCCAGAAACTTGCTTGCTTGCTCATCATCTACCGAGGCAGAGATTTTTTCTGCCACTGCGATGGCGTCAGCACAAAAATAATTAAATTCAGTAATTGCCATAAATTCCTCTTTAAAAATCACCATTGTGCAATGGTTTTTGTGACACTTTGAAGCTCCCACCCCAAGTTTCTATAGGCATCCATAGAGGCATGCCCCCAAGGCGTAGCCTTTGTTAAATTCCAGCTCTCATTAGCGATACCTGAACCCATCCGCTGAGGAATATATTGATGATGAAGCTCCATTGGTGCATTTATCTCAGCTACTTGCCCTGCACGCCCTCGCGCTCTATTCCAAGCTGTGTCCTTATACTTGACTTTCACTCGCATCACTGGAGCTTTACCCGCCAACATTCTATTAATGTTTCGTTGAGAATACTTTCCTGCCACAGAGCTCTTTGCTTCATTCTTCCAGTAATTTTTCCTGGCCGTATTCCAGCAAAGCAAACCCCATGGATCGCTCCAGCTTACTGGGTTTGCTGCAAAAGTGTAGAGATTGAAACCACCCAGCAGACCTACGGGGTCTTGCGTGATGAATCGTCCGATTTTGGGGTCGTAATACCGCAGGGTGTTGAAGTGAAGCCCTGTTTCACCATCGAAATACTGACCTTGAAAGCGCAGGTTCTGCTCAATCTTATTGACAGATAATTGCTCAATTGAACCCCATGAACGATACGTTGCCTGCCAAACGATCGCTCCCTCACTATCCGTCAGCTCCAACGGCGCACCGATCTGGTCAGTATGGAAGTAGTAGACCTTCTGCCCTTCCCCCTCCGCCCGATCAACGCGCGCGAGCGGCGCATAACTCCCCGGCTCGTACAGATACAGAATGCTCTGCCCCGGCGCCTCCTCACGCAGCATCCGCAGCCCTTGCCACAGGAAGCGCTTCTGCTCGACCTCGCCGTTGATTTCCGACTGCTTCGCAACCCGGCGCCCCAAGCTGTCATAACGGTAGTGCCCGGTGCTCTCCAGCTTGCCATTGACCAACGTCTCCGCCCGCACCAGCCGGTTTTCGCAGTCATAAACAAAGTGCTGCAGCTTGCTGTGCCCCGAGCGCTTCTCGATCAAATTACCCCACGGGTCGTAACGGTACTCCTGATCCCGCCACTGCTTGATCCGGTTATCCTTGACCTTGTCGAACTGCCGCGCGTTGAAGTCCAGCCGGTTGGCCGCCGCGTCGTAACGAAATACTTCGCTCCCAATCAGCGAGCTGGTATCGCGGCTGCGTAACTGGCCGTTGGCTTCGTATTCGTACTTGATCTCGCCACGTAGCTTGTCGAGGGTGCGCACCAGTTCACCCGCCGGGTCGTACTGATAACGGCGATGAATCGGGTTATAGGCATGGTCCACCAGCAGCGACGTGTTAACGCCGCTGTTGTGCACCTGCGAGAGTTTTTCCGCTGGCAGCGTCGAGGCGAACTGCCAGGCTTTACGCCCCATCGCGTCGTAGCCGAAGCAACTGGTGAGTTTGCCCTGGCTCCGGTAGACCTCGCGGTGCAGGTCATCGCGCTCCATGTCGCTGATGACCTGGCCATCTAAGTTGATCTGGTGCAGGTGGCCGCTACCGTAGTACAGGTGGTTGACCTTGCGGCCGTCCGGCAGGGTCAGCGTGGTCAGGTTGCTGAGCGGGTCGTACTCGTAGCCGAGTATGCCCTCGGGGGTGATTTCTTTTGTGAGGCGGCCCAACAGGTCGTAGGCGTACTCGAGCTTTTCTTCGGTTACCCCAAGTTGTTTGCCGATACCGGTTGGGCTGCGCTGAATGCTCAGCAGCCGGTCGCCGTCGTCGTACGCAAAGGTCTGGTTCGCATCGCGGTTGATCTTGGCGATCAAGCGGCCGATGGCGTCACGTTCAAACAGCGTCTCGCGTTCCGGGCGCTCGCCTCGCTCGCCATAACCGATCTCATGCAGCCGAGTGAGATGGCCGCCTTCGTTGTAGGTAAAGCGCCGCGTCAGGTTATCCACCCGCACTTCTTCGCTCAGGCGATCCGAGGCATCGTAGGCAAAGCTGTAGGTGGCATTGTTCTCGTTGACCAACGCCGTCAGGCGAATAGCCTGGTCGTACTCGTAGCGAATCCGCTGGCCTTTGGCGTCCTGGCGGCTGCTCGGCAAGCCCCGGGCGGTGCGCAGCAGGCGGGTGCTCTGGCCTTTGCCGTCGGTGTGGCTGAGCACTTGGCCGAGGGCGTTGTAGGTGAACGTTTCCGAGGTGCCGTCCGGATGGTTGATGCGCAGCACTTCTCCGTCCGGCTTGCGCTCCAGCGTGGTTGTCTGGTTCAGCGCGTCGGTCATTGCAACCAGGTGCTGGCGTTCGTCGTAGCGGTAGTGGGTGCTCTTGCCCGAGCAGTCCTGGTAGCGCTCCACCTGCGCCAGGGTGTTCCACCACAGATATTTGGACTTGTAGGTCGCATCGATGATGGTGTGCGGCAGGCCGTCGTCGCTGTTGAGGTATTCGGTCAGTTGCCCCAGGGCGTCGGTTTCGGCGAGCAGGTTGCCCTTGTCGTCGTAGCGGGCTTGCCAGGTGCTGCCGTCCGGGTAGGTGACCTGGGTCACCAGCCTGGTCAGGTGGTGGTACTCGTAAGTGATCTTGCGCCCGAGCGGGTCGGTTTCTTCGAGCAGGCGGGCGAACTCGTCGTACTTGAAGGCGAGCTGGTTGCCGTCCGGCAGGCCCAGGCTAACCATGTTGCCGTGCTCGTCCAACTCAATGGCGTAGCGCTCGCCGCCGTAGTCGCGGCTGGCGATGACGCGGTAGTCTTCGTTGTAACGAATCTCCAGCTCACGGCCCAGCACATCGGTGGCCCAACTGGTGCGGGCCTCCAGGTCGTAACGGAAGTGGAAATGCTCGCCATCGCTGGTCCAGTGCTCGACCACGCGTGGCGTGCCGCCCAGGGTTTCCCAGCGGTAGTGGCAGCCCAGGCCCAGGGCGTTGCTGTGGCTGATCATCAGGCCTTCGGCATAGCTGAAGCGCCGCACCGAATCGCCGTTGCGGTTGATCACCTCGCTCAGCTGGCCATGGTCGTCATAGCGGTACTGGGTGAGCGTTTCGACCGCTTCGTTGTTCACCACGCGCTTGATGTCGGTCAGGCGGCCCAGCGGGTGGTCGTAATGCAGGTGCACGCGGGTGCCACCGGTGGCGCTGATGTCGGTCAGCGTGCCCTCGGGCGTGCGGGTGAAGTGCAGGAAATGGCCGAGGGCGTTCTCGATGCGTTGCAGTGGGGTTTCGCTGCTGTCGTCGGGTACTTCGCCGAAGTAGAAGAACAGGTTGTCGAGGGTTTGCAGCAGGTAATGGCCGCCCTCGGTGCACACCAGGTAGACCTGCTCGTGGGGGTTGTAGATCCGCTCGCCGGGCTGCAGGGCCACGAACGGGACCTCGCGCCCTTGGTTGTCGGTGAGGTAGATGAAGCTACCCTGGCGGCGCAGGCTCTGCTCCCAGGGCAACACCCAGCCGCGGCCGAGCACGCTATCGACGTTCAGGTCACTGGCGTAGAAGCGCGACCACTCGATGGGCATCAGGCCCGGGAGGCTGAAATCGACCTCGTCCGGGATGACCTTGCGGCCGGTGGTCAGGTCAACCGGGTTACCGACCAGGCCGCCTACGGCGCGTTCGATGGCCGGCCCGACCACATAACGGCTGGCCACCTCGCCGGCGACGAAGCCCGCGGTGAACTTCGCCACGCACGGCATGATGGCTTTCATGCCGGCCTGGGTACCGGCCTTGATCAGTTGGGCGATACCGCCCGCCGCGCCGGCAATGGCCATCAGCACATCGACCGTGGTGCGCAACCAGCCCGGGATTTCATCGTCCACGGGCAGGTAAGCGTAGGTGCCGCCGCCGATGATGACGTTGTCCGAGCCGCTGGTGATCTTGCCCCCGCAGGTCAGCTTGTCGCCTTTACGCGTCGCCGCCAAGCTGTTGATGAAGACGTTGGTCGAGCCTTCTGCGATCTGTACAGGCCCGGGGTGCTTGTCGCACTCGGCCACGCTCTTCTCCACCCGCGCCGCCTTGCGGCTGTTGATGAAGACATTGGGTGATGCGGTTCGTATCTTCCCTGAGGGGGAGGAAAACATGCTTCCTATGGCCTCCCCTGCCGCGGTCAGCAGACTCCCGCCAATGCCTGCCGCCAGGCCTGCCAACAACGCCACACCGAACCCGCAGGTGAACGTGGCGATCGCCACCGTGGCCACCAGCGCAATCCCCAGGGCGGCGCCAATCAGAAAGCCCCCCAATGCGCTGGTGTGCGATATCTCGTCCTCGAACCTGGCCGCTTCGAACATGAGCGGTTACTCCTGTTCGCTGGGCTCGGAAGATGCTGTACCGCTGGTGCGGGGCTGGAAACTCGCCAGCAGGCTTTCCCAGTCCTGATTCTGCTGGGGGCTGAAGTCGGCCTGGGCGGTCGTGGAGAAAATAAGCGCGCGCTCAGGTGTCATCAGGAACGCTGCCTGGCGCTGATAGAACGGGCGGCCTTCATTCATGTAGTAGGCATCGATCTGGATGCCTTCGATGGGCGCGGTGGCCGACAAGGTCGCCGCCTTCTTGCCCAACAACGAGTAACCCCGCAATTTGGACGAAAGCATCTTCACCTGCCGCTCTACATAGGCCTTCAACGCCTCGCCGGGCAACAGGTTGTCTCTGGAAACAGTGATGCTCAAGGGCGCCGGGATGCTGGCCCCCAATACGAACATGTTGACGGTGCGATCTTGAAAACCTTGTGGCAGCGCGATGCCACCTTCCTGCAACTGATAGTCCATGCGGTGAAAATTCCTGATTTCAAAAAGGGGTCGGCCATCAATGGCCGATGAGGCCCGCGAGCATGGTGTCGAACTCCGCCAGCCAAAGGCTCAGGCTCGGTTTGGCGGGGTCGATCACACATGAAATATCCAGCCACTGCACCTCGTCACAGCCCTCGACCGGTACCAGTGCGCCGATCAGTCGCCCGTGCCGCTGCTCGTGGCCCACCGTAAAGTGAAAATCCAAAACCTTCGCAGCATTGCCGGCAAGGCTGCTATCGCGTTGGCGGATCACCCGCAACTGCGGGCTCGTCTCTCGCAAGGCGCGAATCGAAGCGTCGAACAGTTGCTCGAGCGACTGCTTTGCACGCACATCACGGCGACGGATTCTCAGGGAAACGGGCTCGCCTTCATGCTCGATGACGGTCTGGATATCGCGAAAACGAAAACCGTCCGGAAACACCAGGTCGAAACCACCAAACGTGAAGCGGCTGGTGGTCTCCTGCAAGGCGGCAGGCTCGGGTTCGGGCTGTGGTTCAGGCTCGCTGGCTGCCGCGGCCAGTTTTGCGAGGCGGGCGGCTTCCTCCTGCGCTTCACGCTTGGCGGAAATACGGTCGTAGATCGACGTCCTGGTCATCGAAAACACCTCAATCGTTGATCCGCACGGGTGCGCCTGTGATCTGCGTGGTGTCGGTACTGGTCGTGGTGATGACCTTGCCCTTGATCTCGATGCCCTCGGGGGTGAGCGTAATGCTGCTGTCGCCTACCTGCAGGATGATGTGCTGCTTGGCGCTGACCTGGATGAACTGGTTGTCGACCTGGATCGTCAACGAACCTTCCTGCACGTTCATGACGGTGTCTTTCTTGATCGTCTCGGTATGCGCGCCCCCCACCGTGATCGTCCGGTTGTTCCCCACATCGTGGGTCTCATCCAACTCGATCTCGGTATCCATGTTGCGCTCGGCGTGCATGATGACCTGCTCGGCACCGGCTTTGTCTTCGAAGCGGAAGAAATTCGCCGTGCCGCCATCGCCTTTCATCGAGCGCGTCAGGAACCCACTCTGGGTCTTGTTCGCCGGCAGCGACCATGGCGGGGTATTGGTGCTGTTGTACAGGCTGCCCATGATCAGCGGGCGGTCGGGGTTGCCGTCGAGGAACACCACCACCACTTCGTCGCCGACGCGTGGAATCTGGATGCTGCCGAAGCCGCCGCTGGCGCCGGATTGCGCGCTACGGACCCAGCACGAGCTCTGGTCATTGAACTCGCCGTTGCGGTCCCAATGGAACTGCAGCTTCACTCGCCCCAATTCATCGGTGTAGATCTCCTCGCCTGGCGGGCCGACGACAATTGCCGTCTGTGGCCCGCTGATGACCCCGCGCGGCGTGGTCAGGCTAGGCCGGAAGGGGATCTTGCGACGAATGCAGTTGAAGCTGTTTTGATAACCCGCCTCAGCACCGTTGGTGTAGTTGTTTCGGCCCCAGTGGTTGACCGACAGGAGCAGGAACTGCCGGTCTTCAGGCGTGTCGTTGTCGTGATCGTAGTGCTGGGACAGCTCGAAGTAATGCCCAGGCTCCATCGCGCGGCAGTTGCTCTGGCCACTGAACGTCTTGCCCTGAACCTCCATGGCTTCGAGACGATGACGCGCCTTGCGCATCCCTTCATCAGCGTCGGCATATCCATACAGCCCCTCGTACTCAAACACCTCGAGCTCGCCCACTTCACCTTGTTGGTTGACCGAGTTGAGCTGCACCAAGTGGGGGTTGCCGGGTTGCTTGTAGTCGAACGACTTCAGGCTCAACCGTGTGGGCTGGAAGCGGCGGCTGGACGACCAGGCGGTGATCGAGTCCGCGGTCTCGGTAACCGACGCACTGTGGTAACGGATCACCGGCTGGCGCTCGAGCTGCGGGAGCACGCTGCTGTCATCGCTGATGATCATGCGATGACCTTCCTGGCTGTGCTGGAAGGTGAAGAACAGCCCTTCCTGCTCCAGCAGGCGCAACACGAAGTTCAGGTCCGATTCCTGGTATTGCGTGCAATAGCTGATCGGCTTGAGCGGCTGGCTTAGGCGGAACTCATGGTCCGCCAGCGTGAGGTAGTAGGCGAAGACTTCCTTGACGATCTGCTCGGTGGTCTTGTCCTGAAAGATGCGCGAGTCGCGACGGCGGCTGAGGATCCAGATCCAAGGCACGAGTTCGGCGGTGTAGTTGGCGATGCCGCCATCGGCACCTGTGTGGATAAAGTCAGATACGTGCGCGCTGATGTACTTGGTGCTGCCATCGGCCAGCGCGATCCCCATCGTGACCTTCTTGCCGATGAGCTTCTTGAGCTCGATGCGTGCGTCCTGGGAGATGAGCTCTACCTGGAAACTGAACAGCTCAGATATTGCCTCTCGGCCAGCGAAGCTGAGCAATTGCAGCTCTTGTTCGGGGGGCAAGGGTGAGTCGAAGGTAATCAGCCGTTGATGCTGGATTAGTATCGACTCGAGGGCGTCCGTAATCATTCAATGCATCCTGCACCAAGCTGGAAATCTTTCAATGAAAACGTCCCAGCGTCGGGCTGTCAAATGATGGCAGTACGCCACACGCCTAATGGAGCGGTTATAGTCATTGCCGCAAAATAGTGTCGCGGTATTCTTCGGGCACGCATGCTCGGGAGAGTGATGGCAATAGGCCTTTTTGACTTTTCGACTTCCCAAAGGCACCTTACCGACTCGGAAGACATGCCGAACAAGGCAGACTACACAGGGAGTGGACGATGAGTTTGAATAGTTCTCAGCTTGCTCAGATCGATAAGCAAATCGATGAAAATCAAACTGAATTGGTCATCTTGAGCCTTGAGGACGCACGGCGTCTGACCGCCACCGGCGAGATGCAACAGAGCGCTTGCCAACCTCCCAAAATGTGCACCCGCTCACAAACTTCGATGCTCGATGGCATGTGGGGGAGTACAGTCCAGTCCGTGTACAACAGCACGGCACACCCCTTCGTCAATACCAGTTGGGGGGTACCTACGCTGTTGGGCGCGAACGATACCTACCAACTTACCATGCTGCTTCGGAACATTGGCGGTTTTGGCACGCGCATTCGATATAGCACCTACAGAGGCCGACAGTATGTCATTTTGACGGGATACCCTGGACTTCGAAGAATACTTAACGGTACTCGATATGGCATCCGTAATGCGCAGCTTGTTGAAGTAGGGATTGGTCAATACGGAATAAGAGGGTCATCCCTCGCCGGCCTTCGGTTGTCCTGCTATGTCGCGGTTGCCATCGAAGTACTCGAATGGTTTTTTACCGACGAAGCCACGGTTGCCGACCTCTTGGGTGGTGTCTTCGTTGAACTTGTGAAAGCGGGTATCGGAACGGCAATTGGTTATGCCGCCGCCATGCTCGTGGCGGGAGTCACGGCCAGCGCCGCAGCACCGTTGGTTGCGGGTGCTGCGGTCATTTTTGCGGTGGGCATTGCCTTGAACGTGATCGACAGCGACCTTGAATTAAAAACAACGGTCAAAGCGAGCTTGAATTATGCCGTCGATAACATTCAGCGGATGACGGATAAAATCCGATCCATCGATAAACGCGCCATCGAGCGTTACAAGAATGACGTCATCAACAGCCTCACCGACGCCATTATCGAGACAGCTTACGACGAAGCCAAATCATGGCTGTTGAAAAAAGTGCCCTCCCAGGTGCTTCCACGCGGCACGGACTTCAGCTGGCCTAAAGCCCCCAGCCTGCCTCGCCTCCCAAGCTTCAATCTCCCCAAGTTTTGAGCGCACTATGATGACTTCCACCCCCCCTGCCCTAACCGCTCTCTCGTTCCGACTGCGCGCTGGCTTGACGTTTCTTATTTGCGCTGGCGTGGGCATTTTCGCCGTTTACTGGTTGATCGCTCATGTGCTGCCCATTTATGGGCAGCTGTGGCGCCGGGCCTCGGCCATCGAAGTGCCTTACCTGGCATTTGGCCTACTGATGGCGCCGCCCATCATGCTCAGTTGTTCGCTCGCCGCCGCCTACGCGTTCTGGACGGGGAAAAAATTCAACCCACCCAAGAAGTCCGGCCTCGCCAGGTTCGAGACGAGCATGATAAAGACCTCGGTTTATGTGCTGGTCCTGCTTGCCCCTTTGATCGCCGTCATTACCACTGTCGCACTCAATACCTTGAACTACACAAGTTGCCCTCAACTTAGAAAGTCGGGCTCGGCTTGGCAAACCTATTGGGTCATTCATCCAGGGTTCTGCTTCAAGCCAGACAGCTACACGGAAAACGACTGGCCCTGTAAGCAGGTTGATGGCAAAACACTTTGTATCAACATGGACGAGTGAAAGTTGCAATCTGCATGGGCACGATCTCCAGTTGCTCACTGGTTTCCTCGCCCATGACATGTTTTATGCCCATCGGTTTGGTCTGGCAGACTTTCGGGGTGTAGGTTCCCAGCGCTTAGCCGTGAGGCAGTACATACCGAATATCAGGGAGCGTCGCCATGAGCGTGAGTGAGAACCAACTCAGCCAACTGGACCGGGAGATGGACCAGAATCACCGGGAAATGGTGATCATGTCGATGCAGATGTCACCGGGGCTTTCGACACCGACATACAGCGAATCGTATTCACGAAACATTGAATAAAAAAGACTGCCAACTGCCGCGCTCAAGCCAGCCATGGGCTGTGCGGAGGTGCCTCATCCAACACCTCAACACGTGGCCCCACAATTTTTAGAACACGACGGTCACTCGACCAGTGGCACGCAATAGCATAAGCAAAGCCAACGACAACAAATGGCACACAACTCAGCGCGAAAACGACAGGGGCTCCAGCTTTGAAAGCTTATAGCTGACAGCCAGACTCAAGACAAACGCCAACATGGGCGCCAAAAATATATTGATGAACAACTGAAACCTAGCGAGCGGTTACCGTATAACCGGCTCACCCTCATGCTCTATGGCGGCCAAAATGTCGAAAACGAAATCGACCGGAAATTGCTAGTCGAGAAATAGTGTTCGAATCGTCACCTGATCTGAAAATTTCGCGAAAAGCCGCATACACTATATGCGTTCCCATCCTCTCACACAAAAACTAAAAAATCATGCCTGATAATACTCGTTAGAGTCGGAGCTCTCCAAAAAAATTGACATCCAAGAGTCCATCACACTCCACAAATCGATTCCTTCTGTCGGACTTTCTGGCTTTTCATGCCACCAGATAAAAGCCTCGCCTTTGAATGAGCCATCACCCAAAGCCAAATAATCACCAGCCCCGCTGGAAAACATCCCTAGCATATCAGGAAGTGCTGGATAATCTTCATCGCACAAATCCTTGATTGGAACAAAATCTTCCAACCTCGACGGACCCATAGTACAACCAATATAAAACCCAAACCCATTATGCAATATTGAATAAAACTGCCTGAGGTTCGCAGGAATGCTGGGATAACCGTCGAGGCCCGCCCCTTCAACACCTAGTGGAGCCCCCCCCATATAGAAATATAAATCGCCACCCTCGCCATATACATACATGAGATATGGCCTATCACTCACAGCCAAAACAGTTCCTAACACACACTTGTCGAGCCACGCGCTCACCCAAGGCAAAAGCTCAGAAAAATCAGCCCACTCCGCAGGAATATGTTTTTTTTCACTATCTAGAAAACCAAACCCACGCCACTGCTCGGGAAAGTCGACCTCAAGAGGGATATCGTCAGGTGAAAAATATACATCATAACCTTTTAGCTCGCTTACGATACGCAGCTTTAAAGACTCAGACCAATTCATTTTCATACCACCTCAATACCCCGAGAGCAAACCATTCATATACTGCTGTAATTCCGGGTCCAATTTAGAGGCCTTATCCATCATGACAGAACGAAACGCTGGATCAACAGGAATATTCCCCTTCCTGTACAGCTCCCATTCGGCGAAAGATTTTGCTCCTTTTGAGGTATTTGCCACCTCACTCAATCCTTGGAAGTTTGGCTCGTAGTTTAACACCTTTACTTGATCTTCGAAAGTTAACCGAGAAAAACCTTCCATTTCTGTAATTTTCTTCATGGGAACAACGTGATCCGCATGTAGAGACTTCGTAACCTCAAGCCCAGGGAGCGCGGGGTCTTTCATGGGAAGAGCAACATCTTGATTTACAGCTTTTCGAATTGCAGCACTGGGAGTCTTACTCCTTAGCTCACCATATAGTTCTGGGGAAACCTTATCAGACTTCTGGGGGAGAACCGGTTTTTTTACAAGTTTCACGTTACCAAGATTAGAGCCAAACCCCTGAGACTTAAACTCATATCGTGCATCGAAAGCTTTCCCACCTTTGGCACCAATACTGCCCCCAAGCAGAGCGCCACCGAATGCCATCAGTTTCTGTCCGTCCGAACCTTCACCAAATAGCTCGCCGCCTACCCAATGTCCAGCCATTCCGCCCGCAATACCACCAGCCAACCCCGCCACCACCAACACTGGACTTGCCAGTACAAAAGCACTAGCCAGCCCCAACGCCATGACAGCACGTTCAAGCCAAACAGGGACTTCCGGGTCAATTGCATCGGTCGTCGATGTTCCCCCACCTATATACACAAACTGATAACACCGGAGACGCCATGAGGCCCATACCCCTCACCTATGTGCAGAAGGCTATCGACCTCGCAGAACAGCGGAACAAGGCCGGCCCTCACAATCCGCCCTATGCCATGCTACTTAGCCAGCTCGACTATATAAAAGCTGTATGCGAAGGACACGAGCAGGACACATCGAAACTCCACCAACTCAACAGAGGTGCCATTGCATCGAAAGATGCTCGAGGAAAACGCCCCCTAGCTGGCCAGGGCCTTGAAGGGCGCTTATTACGTGGCCATCCAATTGGCCCGCGGCCTGAAAGTCCAGCTCCCGAATTAATTAACCAGGCAAGCCCCTGCTCCACCCAGTAGGAAAATCGTAACCTCCAACATCCCCGTCCTGACCTCCCTTTCGTTCCGACTGCACACCGGCTTGACGTTACCGACCAGCGCTGTCGCCGGCACATTTTCCGTCTATTACGTGGCAGGCCTTATCGGCTGGGCTTTATCGCGAAGAGCCTTCCGAGCAAAGACGCTGCGCGCTTTTCCCGTATCCCCTCGATATCCATGAACGTATAGCGACATCCTTCGCTTGCTTCCTGCCGCCTCAGCGCCCGCAGCGAGGCAATACTATGGCGACTGTAAAAAACCATATAGATCGATATCGAAATAGCAAAAATAATCACACCGACATACAGCGAATCGTATTCACGAAACATTGAATAAAAAAACCTGCCGCAAAAATTTACGGAGTACCACTTACGGCTGCACAACGAACCCGACCAGGTTCGCCAGTGCTTCTTCGCGATGCCTCGCGCCATGGGCACGCTCAGCGATGCTGTTGCTGTATGAAAACGGGGCGCTGTCGGTGGAGGGCACCGATAAGCTGCATGCGTTGCTTGGGTGGCTCAGGGAGTAGGCACTCGAGGGTCGTTTGGCCGGGGCAAAACTGCTTTAACCCCTCGCACGGGCACGCTCGAGCGCGTCATGTTCCGTCGTATTGCCATCATTGAAACCCGCTCCGCAGAGCGGCGGCGGGATATCGGCTTCCCCCTTAAAATGCGACCTCGGTCACTTTTTCTAAAACTTTTTTGACGCCAATTTTCAGCTCAGCTTGCACACCGAAAACCCTTTCCCAGCGGGCTTAAGCCCTGATTTTCGTGCGCCATAGGGCCTCCCGATAGCAACCAGCCATCATTGCGCCGCATCACAAAACGAGGAAAAAATCCCGTCCCTCGCCGGAACTTCCTTTACAGCGAGGTGCCCTACTCGGCATTGCTGGCAACTCGATATTCATGTGCCAGCACGTATTTTCGCCGCAGCCGAGAGGCGCGATTTCAGGTCCTCGCCATTGGCGGTTCAGGACGAAAAGCAGGCACATGGACGATGCACCGATGACACAGACATTCGATGTCGAAGCACTGATCAAGCTGCGTAGCCAGACGCGAGCGATCTCCGATGCGCTGAGGGCGCAAGCGGCAGATTACCTCGCCACCGTGACGCCCTTGATCCGTCCACAGATCCTGTTCGGCGAGTACCTGCAGGGGGCGCAACGCAGCAGCGGGCGCGAAACCCAAGGCCACTTCCAGTCGCTCATCGAACTCTACGAGCGCATCGGCTCGGCCTCCCCATTCCAACTGGTCAGCGAGCTTGAAGTGCCGCTCAACCTGATCAGCACCACCCCCGAACTCTTCCCACTGGAATACGACAAGATCCTCGAGCAGAGCGGCCAGGTCATTCGAATCACCAGCCCTGTGCGCTGGATCGTTGGCTTCCAGGGGTTCGAACTGTCGCGTTTTCGCGCCGTCATCAAAGACCCCAACCGCAGCAGCGCCGAGCTGTACCGCTTCGTGGTGCACTATCTGGTGTTGTTCTACTGCCTGAGCAAATCGCCTGGCCTGGGGCGGTTGTTCGACGGCCTGCGCTACGGCCTGAGCTTCGAACGCCTGAAAGGCTTCGGCGATTTGCCCTTCTGCGTCATCAGCTCGCCGGTGCGCTCGGAACTTCCCGACGATTCGGTCATCCGTAGCAGCACGCAGATTGCCGGCAACACCAGCTTCGAAGAACTGGTGGGCCGCGACAACATCCTGGAAATGAACGACGAAATCCGTCAGCGCCTGCTGTTGACGATCGAAGGACTGTAACGCGCAGCGCCCGCTCGCGGGCCGCGCAATGATTCGCAGCGAATTGCTCGCATTGGAGAACACGATGGCGAAGAAGGAAAGCACCCAGCACAAACTCGACCGCGTTCGCGCGCCTCGGGTCCACATCACCTATGACGTGGACATCGGCGATGCGATCGAGAAAAAGGAACTGCCCTTTGTCGTCGGCGTGCTGGGCGACTTCTCCGGCAACCCGCTGGAACCGTTGCCAAAGCTCAAGGACCGCAAGTTCGTGTTCATCGACCGCGACAACTTCAACGGCGTGCTCAAAGGCATCAAGCCGCGCCTGACCTATCGCGTCGACAACACCCTGGCCAAGAACGGCACCCAACTGGGCGTGGAGCTGAACTTCAACAGCCTGGAAGACTTCGAGCCACAGAACGTGGTCAAGCAGGTCGAGCCGCTGCGCAAGCTGCTGGAGGTGCGCAACAAGCTGGCGGACCTGCGCAACAAGATGGGCGGCAACGACAAACTCGAAGAATTGCTGATGGACGTGCTGCAAAACACCGAGAAGCTGAAAACACTGGGCAAGGAATTCGGTCGCGAAGCCGCCGTCCCCGCCGCCGATGGCAACGAGTAAGCAGGAGCCAGACGATGACCGACAAGCAAGCACTGCCCCAACAGGATACCGACCTGGTCGAGGTGGAATCCTTCGCCCCTCAGGCCTCCCTGCTCGACAGCATCATTTCGCAAAGCCGCGTGGCCCGCTCCGACACCGAGCGCAACCGCACCCGTGACCTGATCGGCGAGCTGGTCAACCAGGTGCTCGAAGGCGAGATGACCCCAAGCAAGGACCTGATCGCCGTGCTCGATGCACGCATCGCCGAAATCGACTCGATGCTCTCCGAGCAGATGAACGAGATCATGCACGCCCGCGAATTCCAGCAGCTGGAAGCGTCCTGGCGAGGCCTGAAATACCAGGTCGACCAGACCGAGACCAGCACCACGCTGAAGATCCACCTGCTCAACGCCTCGAAGAAGGACCTGGTGCGCGACCTCAAGGCCGCCAGCGAGTTCGACCAGAGCGCGCTGTTCAAGAAAGTCTACGAAGAAGAGTACGGCACCTTCGGTGGCGCCCCGTTCGGCATGCTGATCGGCGACTACGAGTTCAAGCGCAACCCCGAAGACATGTACCTGCTCGAAGAGATCTCGCACGTGGCCGCCGCGGCCCACGCGCCGTTCATTTCGGCAGCCTCGCCCGAGCTGTTCGGCTGGGACTCGTTCACCGAGATGTCCGGCCCGCGCGACCTGGCGAAGATCTTCGACACCGTCGAGTACGCCAAGTGGAAGTCGTTCCGCGCTTCGGAAGACTCGCGCTACGTCGGCCTGACCCTGCCCCACGTACTCGGTCGTCTGCCCTATGGTCCGGACACGACCCCGGTGGAAGAATTCAACTTCGTCGAAAGCGTCGACGGTCGCGACCACAACAAGTACCTGTGGATGAACGCCGCCTACGCGCTCGGCACCCGTGTCACCGACGCATTCGCCCGCTATGGCTGGTGCGTGGCCATTCGCGGCGTGGAAGGTGGCGGTCTGGTCGAAGGCCTGCCGACCCATACCTTCAAGACCGACGACGGTGAAATCGCCCTCAAGTGCCCCACCGAAATCGCCATCACCGACCGCCGTGAAAAAGAGCTGTCGGACCTGGGCTTCATCCCGCTGGTGCACTGCAAAGGCACAGACTACGCCGCGTTCTTCGGCACCCAGTCAGCGCAGAAGCAGAAGCAGTACAACACCGACATCGCCAACGCCAACGCGCGTCTGTCGGCGCAACTGCAATACATCTTCGCCACCTCGCGCATCGCCCACTACATGAAGGCGATCATGCGCGACAAGATCGGCAGCTTCGCCTCGCGCATGGACGTCGAACGCTTCCTCAATCAGTGGCTAGCCAGCTATGTGCTGCTCGACGACACCGCCAGCCAGGAGGCCAAGGCCAAGTACCCGCTACGCGAAGCCCGCGCCGAGGTGTTCGAAGTCCCTGGCAAGCCAGGCGTGTACAAAGCCGTGACCTACCTGCGTCCGCACTACCAACTGGATGAGCTGACTGCCTCGCTGCGGCTGGTCGCCGAGCTGCCGCAAGGCGCCCGCGGCTGACCGGCCCGTGTGTACAGGGATGACACATGAGTAACCAGGCCCGCCTGCTGCCCTCGCTGCTCGACCGACTTCTGGACGACCGTCCACACCAGTCGGCCGAGCCAGCCGTTCAGCGCACCTGTTCGCTGGCCGAGTACAAGGCGAGCATCGTCCGCGACCTTGAAGTACTGGTGAATACACGCCAGTGCCTGGTCGCAGAGGAGCTTGAGGGTTTCAAGCAACTCGGTGGTTCCATCCTTGAATACGGCATGCCCGACTTCATCAGCCGCAGCGTGCTCGACCCCCATGATCGCCGGCTCATCCAGCAACAGTTGGAGCGGGCGATCACTACCGGCGACCGACGTTTTCGCCGGGTTCGCGTACAGCTGTTGGCCCAGCAGAACGGCCACCGCATGTTGACCTTTCGCGTGGACGCCGTGCTGCGTCTGCAGGACATCAGCCGCCAGGTGTCGTTCGACGCCGTGCTGCAGGTCAACACCCAGGAATACAAAGTGCAGAACCTCAACTGATGCTCGACGAACTGCTGCCCTACTACGAAAAGGAACTGTCGCACCTGCGCTTCCTCGGCCAGGAGTTCGCCGCGCAGTACCCGAAGATCGCTTCGCGGCTGCTGATCGAAGGCGACAACTGCGAAGACCCGCACACCGAGCGCCTGATCGAGGCATTCTCGTTCCTATCCGCACGAGTGCACAAAAAACTCGATGACGAGTTTCCGGAAATCGTCGAGTCCTTCCTCGAGGTGCTGTACCCGCATTACCTGCGCCCTACCCCGTCGATGTCGATCGCAGAGATGAGCTTGGGCAAGCATGAAAAAGTCACCGAAGCCTACCGCGTGGAACGCCACACCGAGATGCATGCCAATGCCGTGGAAGGCGTGGTGTGCAAGTTCCGCACCTGCTACCCGGTGGAGCTGTGGCCGATCGCCGTGCAACAGGCGTCGTTCGCCGAAATGGAACGCTCGGCATTCAACGGCCACAGTGCCGACTTGGTGGCACGCCTGCGCATCCGTCTGGAGGCGACCGGCGATGCGCTGTTCGGCCAGATGGAGATCGACCGCCTGCGATTCTTCCTCGACGGTGAAGCGACGTTGATGTTGCAGCTCTACGAGCTGCTGTTCAACAACCTGGTCAAGGCCACCCTGAGTTTCCAGGACCAAGGCCGTACCCGCGAAGTCGCGCTGCCGGCCAATGCCTTGAAGGCCGTCGGCTTTGCTCGCGACGAAGGTTTGGTGGACTATTCCGAGCGCTCGTTCCTGGGCTATCGCCTGCTGCACGAGTACTTCACCTTCCCCGACAAATTCATGTTCTTCGACCTCAGCGGTTTTGCGCGCATCCTGCAGGGCAAAGCCGTCGAGCAGGTCGAGATCAATTTCTACTTTTCCGATTACGATCTGAGCGAGCGCCTGGCGCGGCTGACCCAGAACATCGGACGCAACAACTTCAAGCTCAACTGCACGCCGATCATCAACCTGTTCCGTCAGCAGGCCGAGCCGATCAAGCTCACCCACACCCAGCACGAGTACCCGGTCACCCCGGACATCCGCCTGCACAACGCAGCCGAAGTGGTGTCGATCGATCGCGTGCGGCGTGTGCGCAAGCTCGGTGGCATCGACCAGGTCGGCACCTGCCAGCCGTTTTTCGAGCCCCGTGGCGAACAGGACCCACACACCAGTTTCTGGATCGCCCGTCGGCGCAACCAGGGTGATGCCACGGCCATGAGCATCCGTGTGGTCGACCGTGATCTGGAGCTGATCGACGGCAACAGCGACACCCTGAGCATCAGCCTCACCTGTAGCAACCGCGATGTACCGCTGATGCTGCCATTTGGCGGCGAACGCGGGGACTTCAACATCCCGGCCAATTCGGTGATCAAGGACATCCGCTGCCTGCGCAAGCCGACCGCCACGGTGCGCGTGCCCCTGGGCAAGGGCCTGATCTGGCGTCTGATCGCACACCTGTCGCTCAACCACCTGTCGCTGGTGAGCCAAGGGCGTGAAGTGCTGCTCGAGCTGCTGTCGCTGTACAACTACCGCAACGTCTCGGCCATCCGCAAACAGATCAACGGCATCAAGGCCATCAGCAGCGAGCCAGTCGTCGCCCGTATCGGTCATCCGCGACCGAACTTCGTGCGCGGCGTGGGCATCACCCTGACCTTCGATGAAAGCCAGTTCACCGGCAGCGGCGTGTTCCTGTTCGGCATGGTGCTGGATCACTTCTTCGGCCAGTACTGCTCGATGAACAGCTTCACCCAACTGACCCTGCGTACCCAACAACGAGAAAAGAGAGTCGTCCAATGGCCAGCACGTACTGGCGATCAGCCCCTGGTCTGATCGATCAAGCCAGAGCCGAGCCGCACCGATTCGAATTCTTTCAATTGGTGCGCCTGCTCCGCCTGCATTACAGCCGTACCGGCCGCATGGACCTGGCGACCCGGCCGCACGAAGACCCGCTGCGCTTTCGTACCGAGCTGTCCCTGGCGTTCCCGGCCAGCGAGGTCAGCGACCTGCACTTCGAGCGCGACGGCAAGGTATCGCCGGCCGGGCTGCCGCTTTCGGAAATCCAGGTCACCTTCATGGGTTTGGTCGGCCCATCGGGCGTGTTGCCGCGCCCCTACACCGAGCTGCTGCTCGAGCGTCACGTGCAGTACCGGGACGATGCCGCCCATGCGTTTCTGGACATCTTCTCGCATCGCATGACCACGCTGTTCTACGAGGCCTGGCAAAAATACAAGTTCCATATCGAGCACGAGCGCAATGGCACATCGGGCTTCGATGGCTACCTGCTCAACCTGGTGGGCCTGGGCCCGCGGGCGCAGCAGCTGAAGTTCGAGCAGCAGCCATCGGCGCTGAGCCGCGACCTGTTCAGCTACTTCGCCGGGCTGCTCAGCCAGAAACCACGCAATGCCCTCAACCTGGAAGCGATGCTGAGCTTCTATTTCTCGTTGCCGATCAAGGTCAAGCAGTTCGCCGGGCGCTGGCTGAACCTTCAGCCCGAACAGTGCACCCAGCTTGGCCGCAAGAACGCGCAGCTGGGCCACAGCGCCGTGGCCGGCAAGCGGGTATGGGACTACCAATCGTGCATTCGCATCGAGCTTGGCCCATTGGCATTTACCGACTACCAGCGCTTCCAGCCCGGCACCGAGGACTACCGCAAGCTGGTCGAGCTGGTGCGCTTCTATATAGGTGCCGAGCTCGACTTCGAAATCGCCCCGCGCCTCAAACGCGAGGCCGTGCCCCGTGCCCAACTCGGGCGCAGCGGCAACGTCGCCCTGGGCTGGCTGGGCTGGCTCAAACGCCCTGGCCGTGACGCGGAACCCTCGCGTTGCGCCGTCTTCCACATTCCTTACGATGGGGTCGCCTTGTGAACCTGAAGTCTCTGTTCGCCAAGCTCAACGAAACCAGCCGCACGGCCACTGAAAGCGCGGCGGCCCTGTGCCTGTCGGAGCATCACTACGATGTCGAGGTGGAGCACCTGCTGCTGCAATTGCTCGACAACAGCGACAGCGACCTGGCGCCGATCCTGCGTCACTACGACGTGGTCTCCGAGCGCCTGCAGGCGCAACTGGTCACCGCCCTGGGCACGTTCAAGAAAGGCAACACGCGCACGCCAGCGCTGTCGCCGCATATCACCCGCATGATCGAACAGGCCTGGCTGCTCGCCTCGATCGAATACGGCGTCGGCCAGGTGCGCAGCGCTCATCTGCTGCAGGCATTGCTCGATGACGCCGAGCTGCGCCGAGTGATCATCGCTTCGGCGCCGGAGCTGGAGAAGATCAACGCCGACGACCTGCGTCTGAACCTCTCTGCGCTGGTCGAAGGCAGTGCCGAGTCCAGGCAGGCCAGCCCACTGGCCAGCCCGGCAGTTCCGGTGGGCAGCGGCGCCAAGGCCGCAGGCAAGACCCCGGCGCTGGACCAGTACACCGTCAACCTCACCCAGAGTGCCCGTGAAGGCCGCATCGACCCGGTGCTGGGCCGTGAGTTCGAAGTGCGGCAGATGGTCGACATTCTCACCCGCCGTCGCCAGAACAACCCGATCCTCACCGGCGAGGCCGGCGTCGGCAAGACCGCCGTCGTCGAAGGCCTGGCCCTGCGTATCGCCCAAGGTGACGTTCCCGCCGTGCTCAAGGACGTCGCCCTGCACACCCTCGACCTGGGCCTGCTGCAGGCCGGTGCCGGGGTCAAGGGCGAATTCGAGAACCGTCTCAAGGCAGTGATCGAGGAGGTCAAGCGCAGCTTGCACCCAATCATCCTGTTCATCGACGAAGCCCATACCCTGATCGGCTCCGGTGGCCAGGCCGGACAGAACGACGCCGCCAACCTGCTCAAGCCCGCCCTGGCCCGTGGCGAACTGCGTACCATCGCCGCCACCACCTGGGCCGAA
The DNA here is from genome assembly GCF_048068075.1 of Pseudomonas sp. NY15354. Taxonomy (NCBI): domain Bacteria; kingdom Pseudomonadati; phylum Pseudomonadota; class Gammaproteobacteria; order Pseudomonadales; family Pseudomonadaceae; genus Pseudomonas; species Pseudomonas sp. NY15354. Next base: position 36,470 of record NZ_JBLUPV010000032.1, on the reverse strand, counting down.
TACAAGAAGTACTTCGAAAAAGACGCCGCCCTCGCCCGCCGCTTCCAGGTGGTCAAGGTCGAAGAGCCTGACGAAGACAAAGCCATTCACATGCTGCGTGGCCTGCTTGGCAAGATGCGCGACCACCACAAGGTGGCGGTGATGGACGAAGCGTTGGTACAAGCCGTGCGCCTGTCCAATCGCTACATCACTGGTCGCCAGTTGCCCGACAAGGCAGTCAGCGTGTTGGACACCGCCTGCGCACGCATCGCCCTGGCGCAGTCGTCGCAGCCCGGTGCGCTGGAGGACTGCCGCCGGCACATCGACAACCTGCAAGCCGAAATCGCCGTGCTCGACCACGAAGCAGGCAAAGGTCACGACCATGCCCGCCGCCTGGGCGAGCTGCAGGCCGCACTCAAGACCGAGCAGCAACACGAACAACAACTGAACGAGCAGTGGCAGCAAGAGCTGGCGCTGGTCGAACAGCTCAAGGCCCTGGATGCCGCCAACGACGCCGATGCCCAGCAGCTCAACGCCCTGCGTGCCGAACTCGCCCGCGTGCAAGGCGACCAGCCCTTGGTCCATGCCTTGGTCGACAGCGGCGCCATCGCCCAGGTCATCAGCGGCTGGACCGGTATCCCATTGGGCAAGATGCTGCGTGACGAAATCGACACCGTGCAGCGCCTTCCGGCCCTGCTCGGCGAACGCGTGTTGGGCCAGGACCATGCCCTGCACGAGATCGGCAAACGCATCAAGATCTCCCGTGCGCGCATGGAAGACCCGAACAAGCCTATCGGCGTGTTCCTGCTGCTGGGCCCGAGCGGCGTCGGCAAGACCGAAACCGCCCTGGCCCTGGCCGACACCTTGTATGGAGGTGAGCGCAATCTGATCACCATCAATATGTCCGAGTACCAGGAAGCCCACACCGTCTCGAGCCTCAAGGGCTCGCCACCGGGCTACGTCGGCTATGGCGAAGGCGGCGTGCTGACCGAAGCCGTACGCCGCAAGCCATACAGCGTGGTGTTGCTCGACGAGGTGGAAAAAGCCCACCCCGACGTGCTCGAGCTGTTCTTCCAGGTGTTCGACAAAGGCGTGCTGGACGACGGCGAAGGACGCGAGATCAACTTCCGTAACACGGTGATCATCCTCACCTCCAACACCGGCACCGAGCGAATCATGCACAGCTGCCTGAACGTCGAACCGGTGCCCGCGCCCGAAGCCATCGTCGACAGCCTGCGTGACGAGCTCAACCGGGTGTTCAAGCCCGCGTTCCTCGGCCGCCTGAACATCGTGCCGTTCTACCCGGTGCAGGACCAGATCCTCGAACGCATCGTCGCCCTCAAGCTCGACCGCATCGCCAAACGCTTTGCCCGTAACCATCAGGCCGAGCTCAGTTACGAGTCGGCATTGGTCAAGGCCATCGCCGCACGCTGCACCGAGGTCGACAGCGGTGCCCGCAACATCGACAACATCCTGTCCCAGACCCTGATGCCTGAGCTCGCCCAGCACGTGCTCGAGCGCATGGCCCAGGACACGCCGATCACACGTGTCGAGATCGAACTGGGCAGCGATGGCGATTTCGCCTATCGCCTGGCCTGACGAGTCCCCGGAGGTTTAGCCGTCATGCAACACAACCACACCGCCCTCAAGCGCCTGACCGTCGCGGCCCTGCTGCTGGCGCTCGCCGGCTGCGGGGTCACCGACCGGATCGGCAAGCGCATGGAGGACAGCTGGGCCGCCGACATGCTGGCCGACAGCGAAAAGGTGATCCTGACCTCCGATGGCGGTAACGAACTCAACCCCGGTGCCGATGGCAAGCCATTGTCGGTGGTGATGCGCGTGTACCAGTTGACCGACCTCGAACGCTTCGCCTCGGCCGATGCCGACACCCTTTGGGATGCACCGGAAAAAGCCTTGGGCAACACCCTGGTGGAGGCCCGCGAGATCACCCTGCTGCCGGGCATGGGCCAGATCGACCAGTGGCCGCTGGCCAAGAGCGCCCGTTACGTGGGCGTGGCGGCGTTCTTCCGCGATGAACAAGACGCCCGCTGGAAGGTCGCCTTCGACGCCAACTCGTTGCGCAAGGACGGCATCTGGTTCTCCTCCGACGGCCTGCGGATCCTGGTGGACAACACCGCGATCACCGCCATGCGTGGCGTGGATGTGCTGAACAAACCGCCCACTGCCGAGCAACTGGCCGCCGCGCAGCGCAAGGACGCACCACCGACCTTTACCGACAAAGTGCAGGACGCGGTGATCGACAAGGCCAGCGATGCCGCAGGCCAGTCGGCGCGCAACGCCATGGATTCAACCTTCAACTCTTTAGTGGATAGCGTCAAATGAGCAAGCAGAGCCGGGTGATGTGGTCGGAAGGCATGTTCCTGCTGCCCCAGCACTTCCAGTATCAGGATGAGTTCCACCAGCACCAGTTGGCCGAGGCGACCTTACGCGTCACCCCCTTCCATTGGGGCGTGCAAACATTGCAGGTGGACGAGGACGCCCTGGCCAACGGCTCGCTGCAACTCAAGCGCCTGAAGCTGGTGTTCCCTGACGGCAGCCTGTACGACGCGCCGCAGCACGACCCGCTGCCAGCAGCCCGCGACCTCAAGGACCTGCTCAAGGCCAACGACCTGAAAGTCTACGCGGCACTCAAGCTCCCCGAACCGTTCGGCCTCAACTATGTAGAAGACGGCCAGGAGCACAAGGCCGCGCGGCGCTTTCGCAAGCAATTCGACACCCTGCCCGACCTCAACGAAGGCGAGCTGGAAAACGAAATCACCAGCCTGCGCCTGAATGTGGTGCTGCTGGTCGATGGCGACAGCCTCGATGGCTACAGCCATTGCCCACTGGCCAAGCTGACCCGCAACAGCATGGGCGGTTTCAATCTCGACCCGCACTTCGTCCACCCGACCCTGCACCTGGGCAATCATGAAACCCTGGCAGGCATCGGCAAACGCCTGCTCGGCGCTCTGCAGGCCAAGAGCAAGGCGCTGTCGGGGCGGCGCCGTGAGCGTGCCGACCAGATCGCCGAGTTCGGCTCCAGCGACGTCACCCTGTTCTGGCTGCTCAATACAGTCAACCGCGCTCACCCGCAACTGGCCCATCTGCTGGCTCATCCGCGCCTGCACCCGGAGCGCCTGTACCTGTTCCTCGCCGATCTGGCCGGCGGTCTGCTGACCTTTACCCTGGACACCCAGCTCAGCGACCTCCCCGAGTACGACCACCACGACCCCGCGGCCTCGCTGGTCAAGCTCGACGAGATGATCCGGGTGATGCTCGACAACGTCGTGCCCAACCAATGCATCGTCATCAACCTCACCCAGACCAAGCCGTCCTACTGGCAGGGCCAACTGCACGACCCACGCCTGGCCGAGGCCGACTTCTACATTTCGGTGCATGCCGACATGCCCGGCGCCAGCCTGCTGGAGCTGGTGCCCAGAGCCTTCAAGGTCGGCTCGCCGGAAGACATCGAAGTGGTGGTCAACAGTGCCATGCCTGGTGTCACCCTCAATCATGCTGCGCGGCTGCCCAACGCGATTCCGGTTCGGCTGGACAACCAGTACTTCGCCATCGAGCCACACGGCCCTGTCTATGAGCGAATGATGAGCGCCCAGACCGTCTGCTTCTATGCGCCCAGCGCCTTTACCAACCTCAAGCTCGAACTGATGGCGGTGCTCAAATGACCGAAGCCGTATTGCAGCAGGGCGCCATTGCGGCCGCCCACGACACGTCGACCCTCAAGGACCTGGTCCGGGACTTCATCAGCATGGCGCTGATCGTGCGCCGTGGTCGTCAGGTCACGTCGGTGCAGGCGTTCGAGGGCAGCGTCGAGCGCTTCTTCACCCTCCTCGAGCGCGAAGCGCGCGCCGCCAATTACAGTGTCGAACAGGTCAAGGACACCCAATACGCCCTGTGCGCTTTCCTCGATGAAAGCGTGCTGCGCTCCGGCGACAACGAGCTGCGCCGGCACTTCGAACTGCAACCGCTGCAGTTCCGCTACTTCGGTGTGCACCTGGCCGGCGAAGGGTTCTTCGAAAAAATCGACGCGCTGCGCGCCGACGTCAAACAGAACCTCGACGTGCTCGAGGTCTATCACCTGTGCCTGGCCCTGGGTTTCGAGGGCAAGTTCAGCGTCGGCCAGAAGGACCAACTGCGCTACCTGGCCAACACGCTGGGCCAGGACATTTCACGTTACCGCAAGCCACCGAAAACCCTGTCGCCGGACTGGGCCCTGCCGGACCAGGTGTCGCAGATGCTTCGCCACGAGGTGCCGCTGTGGGTGTACCTGGCGTTGATCGCACTGGTCTGCGTCGGGGTGTACCTGACGCTCGACTGGTTGCTGGACAAGGACGTCGCCGCCCTTTCCGAACAAATCCGCCAGCTGTTCAGTGCCTGAGCACACATCAGGTAACCGAGTCAGGAAGACATGAAAACGATACTGCGTCTGTTGAAGAGTTTCTGGATTCTCCTGCCACTGCTGTGGCTGGCGAGCCTGTTGATCTGCTGGCTGTTCGCGCCATGGGTGCCATGGCTACGCCACCACGTTGCGGAAGCGCTGGCTATCATCAGCGCCTGTTTCCTGCTGGTGATCGTCCTGCGCCAATACCAGCGTATCCGCGCCGAGCACAATCTTGAAAACCTGCTGCAGATCGAAGTCGACCGCTCGTGGAACGCCACCGGCGAATTCCGTGACCAACAGGTGTTGCGCGAGCGCCTCAAGCACGCCGTCGCCATGTTGCGTACCGACCGCTCCGCCGGCGGTGGCGGCAAGGCGGCGCTGTCCGACCTGCCGTGGTACCTGGTGGTCGGTATGTCGGCCGCCGGCAAGACCTCGCTGCTGACCCACTCGGGCCTGTCGGCCAGCATCGCTACGGCCAACGACAGCGAAAGCGGCACCCAGCACTGTGATTGGTACTTCAGCCCCGACGCTGTGATGATCGATACCGCCGGCCGCTACCTGCACGACGACCAGTCGGCCAGCGAGTTCTCGGCTTTCCTGCGCATGCTGCGCAAACAGCGCGGCAAGGCTGCGATCAACGGGCTGGTGCTGGTGGTCAGCCTGCCCGAACTGCTCGCCGCCAACGCTGACGAGCGCGATGCCCTGGCCGCCCAACTGGTGGCGCGGGTAGAGGAATACGCCGAATGCCTGGATGCCAACCCGCCGGTCTACCTGATGCTGAGCAAGACCGACCAACTGCCGGGCTTCAACCAGGCGTTCGAAGGCCTCGACCTGCATGAGCGCCAACAACCACTGGGCATGACCTTTGGCCTGGCCGAGATCCGCAACAATGGCCTGCATGCGGTACTCGAAACCCGTCTGAAGAACCTGCAGAGCCATGTTCGTCAGCACGTCGATGCGCAGATGATCGCCCTTGGCGCCGAGGCCGACAGCACGCTGCTGAACTTCCCGCAGTACTTCGCCGAACTCAGCGGGGTGCTCGAGCAGTTCCTGGAGCACTTCATCCGCGGCCATCGCGGCAACGCCCCACTGCTGCTGCGCGGCCTGTACTTCACCAGCGCACTGCAGACCGAGCAGCAACTGGGCCAAGTCTACGAAGACGCCATCGCCGAGGACTTCGCCCTGCAGGCCGCCTACGACGAAGGCGCCCAGGCCACGAGCAAGCCCCAGGGCAACCGCAGCTACTTCATCACCGATACCTTCCGCCGGGTGATCTTCCCCGACCGCGACCTGACCCTGTACCAGTCGCGCCTGGGCCGCCAGGCCGCGTTCAGCCCGCTGCTGCTGGGCCTGGCCGCAACCGCAGGCATGCTGTTCGTCGCCTGGCAGGCACTGTCGTTCACCCAAAACCGCCAATGGCTGGACAGCCTGCGCGCACAACTGGCGAGCATCGAGCAAGCGGGCGACCGCGAACAACTGTTGGCTGCCGGCAAGGGCCTGGAAGTGCTGCGCCAGCAGATGGAGACCGTGGAGGCCCATCGCCTGCAGGGCGTGCCACTGAAATTGGGCGCAGGCCTGTACCAGGGCGAGGCGATCCATCAGGTCACCCGTACCGCCTACCTGGACCAACTGCGCAGCCAGGCCCTGGAGCCGATCGCCCGCAACCTGCAAGTGCAGATGCGTGGTTTCAATACCTTTGCCAGCAGTGTCAACCAGGCGCTGGCGTTCACCCCAGCACCGGCGCCAAAACGCCGTAACGGCAAGGCCCTTGCGCCGGCGGTGGCCGCCAAGGCACAGGCCGCGCTGAACAAGACCCGTGCCGGTGCCTACGCGGCCAAGGTCAACCTGGCCACCGCCAGCGATGCGGCTGAACTGTCCGCGACCACCGGGGGGCTGTCGCTGTCCGAAGAAATGCTCGGACGCCTGGACGAACAGCAGGTGGCGTCGATCATCGAGGCCTACAACACCCTCAAGCTGTACCTGCTGCTGACCGAGCCCCAGGCCCACCCGGACCCGGCCTTCATCTCCGCCAGCCTGCCCCAGGCCTGGGCCAGCGCCGCCCGTGAAGGCACCTCGGCAGGTGAAGAGGTGATTGCAGAGAACGCCCCGCTGTACGTGCAACTGCTCGAACAGGGCCAGGCCCCGTCGCTGCCACGCAATGAAGAACTGATCAGCGAAACCCGGCAGAACCTCAAGTCGTTCATGATCTCCAGCTCGCTGGTTGACCGCGAGTACCTGCGCCTGCAACTCGAAGCCAGCCGCCAGTTCCCGGCACTGAGCCTCAACGATTTGGTCCCGCAGCCGGGCCGCGCCTTGCTGTACGGTTCCGCTGGCGTCCCCGCGATCTACACCCGTCAAGGCTGGGAAACCTTCGTCAAACCTGAGTTGATCAAGCTGGTGTCGGGCAACCTGCGCAACGAATCGGACTGGGTATTGGACGGCGAAGGCGGCGACGCCATCGTGCAGAAGGCCAATTTCGTGCGTGAGTTCATGACCCGCTACAAGCGCGACTACACCCAGGCCTGGTACAAGATGGTCAGTAGCGTCGGCGTGCGCCACTTCGCCGACCTGCCCTCGGCCACCCAGCAGTTGGGCCTGCTCAGCGACGTGCAGAACTCGCCCGTGAAGAATCTGCTGGCGGCGGTCAACGACAACACCCAGTGGGACCTGCCGATCAAGCAGCAGATCCCGACCCCAGGCATAGCGCGCCAAGACGGCTTCTGGAGCAAGGTCAGCGGCCTGTTCGACGACAAGGACGCCCTGCCGGCCACGGCCGCCCCCGTCCTGCCGGCGATCGACGACGGCAGCCTGGCCAAGCGCTTCGAGCCGGTCTCGCGGGTATTCGCCGAAAACAACGCCGAAGGTGCCGACAGCACCATCATGGACCGCTACCTGGCAGCCTTGCGCAAGCTCAAGGTGCGCATGAACAACATCCAGCGCTCCCAGGATATCGGCAAAAGCAGCAAGCAGTTGATCAGCGAAACCCTGGAAGGCCAGCCAAGCGAAGTGACCACCGTACGCAACTACGTGGAAACCAGCGTCGACACCAGCCAGGACGGACTGTCGCGCTCGCTGCAGGGACTGTTCAGCCTGCCCATCCAGTACGCCTGGGAAACCTTGCGCGACCCGGCTGGCCAGCAAATCGCCAAGGCCTGGGCACAGCAGATCGCCAAGCCCTGGGAGCAGGTCATGGCGCACCGCTACCCCATTGCCACCGGCAGTCGCAACGAGGCCTCGGTCAAAGACCTGCAGCGCTTCGTCGACCCCGATAGCGGCCTGCTGCCAACGTTCAAGCGAAACGAAATCGGTAACCTCTCCGGCGGTGAAGGCCTGGGCCTTGGCGACGGCAAGGCGCCGGCCCTTGTCAATCCTGGCATGCTCAGAAGCATCGACAAGGCAAGCTCCGTGGGCCAGGTGATCGCCAGCCTGTCGGACCGCGACAACGGCTTCGAGATCATGCTCGAGCCCTCGGCCAACTTCACCGATATCGTGTTCACCCTTGATGGCCAGGAGCAGCATTACCGTAACGGCCGCAGCAGCTGGAACCGCTTCGCCTGGCCGGGCACCAGCAATGCACCGGGCGCGCGCCTGGACGTGATCACCCTCAGTGGTGCTCGTGTGACCGTGTTCGACTTCCCTGGTCGCTGGGGCCTGCTGCGCATGAACGAAAGCGCCCGGGTCGAGGACCTCGACGGTATCCAGCAGCGCTTCAGCTGGAACACCGCCAATGGCCGGGTCAGCCTGGTGGTGCGCAATTTCGGCGGGGTCAAGCTGACCGACCTGGGCGACGTCAAGGCACTGAGCGCCCTCAATGACACCGGCAGGGGCGCACCATGATCGGCTGCTTCGGCAAGCTACCGTCGAGCGCGGACTTCGTCAGCCTGCATGGCGCGGCGGAGGAAGTCTGCGAGTTCGACGCCTGGCTGCAGTCTTCGCTGGCGGCCATGCGCCACCGCGAAGACTGGCAGGCGTTGTTCGACGCGCTGCCGATGTGCTTCTTCAGTTACCGTGCGCGCACGGGCAACTGGCTGCTGGGCGGTCTACTCAGCTCGCGCGATGCCAGCGAACGGCGCTACCCGTTCTTGATCTTCCAGTTGCTTAAAGGCCAGGACGGTGAAGCGCTGCTCAACCCGTTCACCCTGGGCGAACTGTTCAGCGCGCAGATCAAACCCTTGCTGCACCAGGCGGTGCAAGGCGCCGACCGCACAAGCGTGTTCGAACGCATCAAGGCGCTGCGCCCCTTGCAGGCCCAGGACCTGGACCTGTTCCGCCGAGTGCATGCCAAGTTCCTGCATGATTTCAGCTTCAGCGATGTGGCGCGTGCGCTGCACGGCTCGTGGCCGACGTTCGACAGCTCCACCGCGCTGGCGCGGCTGCAAGCGGCCTGGCCATCGCTGCATGGCGACTTCGAAGGTGGCATCGAACTGCCCCTGCCTGCCGAACGAGGCCTGAAGAACCCCACCGCCGACCTGTGGCTGACGTGGCTGACACGCATGAGCGCTCGCCACGACGTGCCGGCAGTGAGCCTGCTGGCCGACGACTTCATGCACCCACGGCTGTACTGCTTCCCGTCACGTCACGCCGGCAGTGCCTACCGACTGCTCAGCGCCAGCGCCGACAGCCGCGAGCATCTGGATCTGCTCAGCCCTCTGGCGGCTGCAACCCGCTCACACGATTACGACCGACCTCTTGAACTCATCATCGACCAGTTCGTCGATGCGCTGGATGCGACGCCTGTATGAACAAGATCAAATACTACTGCCTGCGCTACCAACCCTACCTGCTGGGCGTCGCCTTCTTCCTGGTGATCTTCCTGGTCTGGGCCATCGGCCGTGCCCTGGGCTTTGCTTCATTGCACAGTTTGCTGGCGGGCATCGGGGTGTTCCTGCTGCTGTCGGCGGGCTATGTATTGCTGCTGTACCGTGGCGCCGGCCAGCACCACAACCTCGAAGGGCTGTTGCGTGACGACGCCGACCAGGCCGTGCTCAATGCCCCGCCGGCGGACCGTGAGGAGGTCAGCCTGCTGCGCGAGCGTCTGTTGCAGAGCATCGAGCGCCTGCACGGCAATACGCCACGCGGCACGCGCGCCAAGGATGCCCTGTATGCCCTGCCCTGGTACCTGGTGATCGGCCAACCTGCCGCGGGTAAGAGCACCATGATCCTGCAATCAGGCCTGAACTTTCCCTATGCCGAACGCGAAGGCGCTCGGGTCGCCGGCCTGGGCGGCACACGCAACTGCGACTGGTTCTTCAGTTCCGATGCCGTGCTGCTGGACACCGCCGGGCGCTACATGAACAGCCCGGAAGAAGCCGGCAAGTGGCGCGGTTTCCTGCAACTGCTGCGTCAGCACCGGCAGCGCAGGCCGCTCAATGGCCTGATCGTCAGCGTCAGCATCGCCGACATCCTCAACACATCGATCGAAGACAGCGAGCGGGTGGCCAAACGCCTGCGCGAACGCATCCAGGAAAGCTGCGCGCTGCTCGAAGTGCGCCTGCCTATCTACCTGGTGTTCACCAAGTGCGACCTGATTCCAGGCTTCACGCCGTTCTATCGTCAGTTGGACGATGCCGCCCGCGGCGAGGTGATGGGCAAGACCTTCTCCCATAAAGGCTATGAGCAGGCCGACTGGGGCCAACGCTTCGGCAAGGCCATGGATGAACTGACCGGTTACTGGCAGCAGGTGGCGAACCAGCAATTGGTGCAACAGGACATCCTGGTCACCCGGCAGAACAACGCCGCCTATCGCTTCCCGCTGGAGCTCGCCGCGCTCAAGCCGCGCCTGCAGCAGTTCGTCGATAGCCTGCTGCGCGCCAATCCCTACCAGAACGCCGAACTGCTGCGCGGGTTCTACTTCACCGCCGCGCTGGAAGCCGACGAGGCCCAGTGGGGCAGCCACGGCCAGCATGTCGCGGAGCGCTTCGCGCTCGAGCAGGGCCAAGGCGCAACCGGCACCGCCAGCCATACCGCCCCGCTGTTCATCAATAGTTTGTTCCGCAAGGTGATCATCCCCGATCAGCACCTGGTGGCGCTGTACACCAGCAACCGACGTGAACGCCGGCGCAAAGCCGCCTGGGTGGGTGCCGCCAGCCTGGCGGGCCTGGTGCTGTGCAGCTTGTGGGGCTGGTCGTACCTCAACAACCGCAACACCCTCGACACCCTCGCCAGCGAACTGACCCAGGCCAAGGCCGAGGACAGGAGCGCCAGCGGCCAGTACACCGCCTGGCGCAGCCTCGACCGCCTGCGTTTCTGGACCGACCATTACTACCAGCAGCACCACCAACAAGGCGTGCCGCTAGGACTGCGCCTGGGGCTGTACCAAGGCCATGCCGTGGAGCCACTGCTGCGCACCCGCTACTTCGCCACCCTGCAGCAGGTGATGCTCAAGCCCACGGCCGACAACCTCACCCGAACCCTGTACCTGCTGACCACACTCAAGGTCTACCAACGCAACACCACGACGTTGCAGCCGGTGAGCGGTGTCGACAGCGTCGAGGCCGAGGCGTTGCCCCATGACAACCGACCGCAGTCGATCGCCAACTTCGGCAAGGCAGCTCTGGACACCTATGTGATGCTCTCGCCTGCCCAACGCGAGAAGGCCGATCCTGCGTTTCTCAAGGCACGCCTGCCGGACTACTGGTACCCGGCCATCGCCCGCCATACGGGCAAGAGCATGGCCTCGACCGCGGGTGATGCCGCCGGCAACCAGGACTATCTGTACGCCAGTCGCCAGATCACCTTCTACAGCGATCAGATCCGGGAGCCGGATGTGCCGCGCATCCTCGACAACGCCTTCCTGACGTCCAGTTCGCGCAACTACATCGACAGCCTTCAGGCCCAGTCGCTGCGCTCGATCGAGACCATCACGCTGGAATCCGACACCCTGTTCGCGTTCGGCCGCGCCGACTTCCAGAGCCTGCGCAACGAAGGCCAGAGCCAGCTGAGCGCCATCGCCAGCAAACTGCTGAACACCCCCAATATCGGCAAGATCATCATCTCGGGCCACGCCGACCAGCTCGGTGACGCCCAAGGCAATCTGCAAGTTTCGAAACAGCGGGCACAGACCATCCGCACCTACCTGGTCGGCAAGGGCGTTCCGGCAGAACTGGTCGTGGCTCAGGGCGAAGGCAGTCGCAAGCCGCTGGTCAACTGCGACCTGCAGCAACCGCGGGCACAACTGATCAAGTGCCTGGAACCCAACCGCAGGGTGGAAATCGAGGTGCGCGGTCTCAACTGAGGCCGCGCCGCAAGAACCGGTCACCCGGGTCTCACAGGAGGAGGCTCGGGGGCGGCAAGCTACCTCTGCTGACGCGCTCAGAGAGGTCAAAACGAAGGGATGCATGAGCGCCCCTTTAAATGGTGTAAATGGAGAGTTTCACAATGGCATTTGACGCGTATATCCAAATCGACGGCATTCCAGGCGAAGTGCTGGATGCAAAACACAAGGACTGGATCGAAGTGCTGGGCTACGAGTACGGCGCCACCCAGGCCACCTCGGCGACTGCCAGTTCCTCGGGCGGTGCATCCTCCGAGCGCGTGGCACTGAGCGACTTCAAGATCCGCAAGGCTGTCGACAAGGCCTCGGCCAAGCTGTTCGAGCACTGCTGCACCGGCAAGCACATTGCCAAGCTGAAGCTGAACGTCAACCGCGCCGGGGGTGACAAGGTCACCTACCTGACCATCGACATGGAAGAGGTCGTGGTGTCGTCGGTCCGCTTCGTCGCCGGTGGCAACCAAGGCGGTGAAGACAAGGCGGTCAGCGACCTGCCGATCGAAGAAATCAGCTTCAACTTCGCCCGCATCAAGACCACCTACACCCAGCAGAACCGTGCCGACGGCCAGGCTGGCGGCAACATCGTCGGTGGCTGGGATCGCACCGCGAACAAAGTGTTCGCCTAAGCGTTCGCTTGTCATGGGCCGTGCGAACGGCCCATATCCCGCTGCGTGCCGGCCTGGCCGGCACGCCCCCTTCCCTGATCAGAGTGCCTTATGCCTGAAATCCTCAACGACCTTTCGCTGGCCGAGCTGGCCGCGCCGATCGACGGTGGCAGCGGCGAAGACTTGAGCTTCTCCGCCTTGTTCGACCAGATCAAGGAGGCGCGCCGGGCAGACCCTGACTACCTGACCCAAGGCGACTGGCAAACCGACCTCAAGACCGCTGACTGGGAAAAAGCCATCAGCCTCTCGGCCCAAGGGCTTGCACAACAGAGCAAGGACCTGATGCTGGTGGCCTGGCTCAGCGAAGGCCTGGCCCAGCGCGAACATTTCCTGGGCATCACCTTCGGACTCGAACTCGCCGAGCGGATCCTGGAAACGTTCTGGGAAACAGCCTACCCCTCGCTCGAGGACGGCCTGGACGAGCGCGCGGCGCGACTGTCCTGGCTCAAGACCACCCTCACCGACATTGCCGGTGGATTGCCCATTACCCAAGGGCAGCATTTTGGCGTGCTGCGCTATGACGAATCACGCCATGTAGAGAACCTCGCCTTGCAAAACGCCAAGGCGATGCAGACCGCACTGGACGAAGGCAAGATCAACGCCGAGATCTTCCAGCGTTCGGTGGCGCTCACCGACACCGACCACCTGCGCACCAAAGCCTTGCAGATTGCTGACAGCCTTCAGGCCTGCAATCGTCTCCAAGCCACTGCCGACCGCCTGTTCGGCAGCGAGGCGCCGAGCTTTTCCAGCCTCAGCGACATGCTGTCGCGAGCCAGCCAACTGGCGGAAAAACTGCTCAAGGACCGTGGTGTCGAACTGCACCCTGTCGCCGTGGCGATACCTGAGCCCAGTGCCACGATCCCCCCTGCTGCCGAACCTGGTGCCCCCATGACGACGCCTGCTCAACCCGCCGCGCCCGCACCAATGCGCACCACGCCCCTGACCCGTGACGAAGCGTTCACCATGCTGGCGGGCGTAGCACAGTTCTTCAAGCAGAGCGAACCACAGAGCCCTGTCCCCTACCTGATCGAGCGCGCCATCAAGTGGGGCAACATGCCATTGGAAGGCTGGCTGAACGATGTGATCAAGGACAGCAACGTCGTGGACAACATTCGCGACGTATTGGGGACCCGCGAGCCGCGTTGAGACGCACACTATCGGCCCACCCGATAGGTACCTGCGATCAATCGATTGGAACGAAAACCACAAGCCGCCGAGCATGGGCGCACCGTTCAACAACAAAAACAAGGAACCGCCCATGCCCTCTCTCTTTCACAACCCCGTCGCCACCGTGTTCGGCAGTGGCAGTCTGGAACGCCTGCCCGCCCTGTGCTCTGGCAAGGTCGCGCTGGTGACCTTTCCCGAAGCCGCGCAACTGGGCCTGGTCGAACGCGTGCGTGGCCTGCTCGGCGAGCGGCTGCTGTGTGTGATCGACGACGTCCAGCCCAACCCGGATGTCGCCTGGCTGCGCACGGTCCATGAGCGCTTCTGGCAGGACAACGCCGACTGCGACACCGTGCTTGCCTTGGGGGGCGGCAGCGCGATCGACACTGCCAAGGCCTTGATCGTGGGTACCGCTTCGGGGCGCTTCGACGAACTGCTGGAGCTGCTGGCCAGTGGCAAACCGTTCACCCCGGCACGCAGCAAGACTTTGGTTGCAGCACCCACCACCGCCGGCACCGGTAGCGAAGTGACCCCTTGGGCGACCTTATGGGATGCGGGCGCGCAGAAGAAATACTCGCTGCACCTGGCGTGCACCTGGCCCAAAGTGGCGCTGATCGACCCTGACCTGATGCTCAGCGTGCCCGCCTCGGTGACGGTTTCCACCGGCCTGGATGCACTGTCCCATGCGCTGGAGTCGATCTGGAACCACAACGCCAACCCGATTTCCGACACCTTCGCCATTTCGGCCATCGAAGACATCCTCGAGTGCCTACCGCGCCTTCAGCAGGACCTTGGCAACCGCGAACTGCGCGCACGCATGGCCTTGGCCGCGCTCAAGGCCGGCATGGCCTTCTCCAACACCAAGACTGCCCTGGCCCATTCCATCTCCTATGAAATGACCCTGCGCCATGGCCTGCCCCATGGCATTGCCTGCTCCTTCACCTTGCCCTTGGTGCTGGGCCTTGCCTGGGGGCGCGACGCCGGACGTGACCAAGCCCTCAAGCAAGTGTTCGGCAACGACCTGGCCGATGCGCAACAACGGTTGCGTACGTTTCTGCATCGCCTCGGGGTCAAGACCGAATTCGAGGATTACGGCGTGACGGATGCCGAGGCCGAAGCGATGATCGACTTCGCCATGCAGGGCGCACGCGGCCGTAACTTCATCGGCTCGCACGCCGCCTGATACGCGTCCAGACCGCGGTGGCCAGATCCACCGCCCTTTCCTGTTGCACCGAACAAGAGTGCCGACCCGCCGTGCCTCACGGCGGCGCCTACGAACAAGAAGGAAAACCGTCATGAACCGTACACAAACCCTGTCTGGCCCGCTGACCGCTACCACGCCTTTTCGTGTCGCCCAATGGCGCATGCTGTTGGCCGCGATGTTCTGCTACCTGTTCTTCTACACCGGCCGCCAGACCTTCGGCTTCGCCATCCCCGGCATCCAAGCCGAGTTCGGCCTGAGCAAGGAAACCCTCGGCTGGGCCTCCAGCGCCATGCTGTGGATGTACGCCATCGGCCAAGCCATCAACGGCAACCTCGCCGACAAGTTCGGCGGGCGCCGCATCATGAGCCTGGGGGCCGTGCTGTCTTGCGGTGCGAACTGGGTCACCAGCTTTGCAGGCGGCTTCCTCAGCCTCGTCCTGCCCTGGGGCGTCAATGGCTACTTCCAGGCCTTGGGCTGGGCGCCGGGAAGCCGTCTGCTGTCGAACTGGTGGGGCGCCGGAGAGCGCGGCAAGGTCTACGGCTTCTATGTATTCGCCGCAGGCTGCGCCTCGGTGCTGTCGTATGTGACCTCGGTGGTGGTCATCGATGTGCTGCACCTGGAATGGCGATGGATCTTCCGCCTGCCGGTGCTGCTGATGCTGGCCGGTGGCATCGTGTTCTACCTGGTGGCACGGGAGCGGCCACAGGACATGGGCTTCGAGCCCTTGGCGGACACCGGCGTGGCCAACGCGGCGGACCGTGGGAACGAGGCCGACCACACCGACCAGGAAACCTCCCGGCAACGCTACCTCGCCGTACTGAAGAACCCTCGCCTGCTGGTGGCCGCCGTGTCCCTGGGCTTCCAGAACGCTGCGCGCTATGGGTTGATCGTCTGGGTGCCAGTGCACTTTCTGGGCGCCAACTGGCAGAAAGGCGACAGTTTCATCGACCCGAAGTGGATCACCGTCGCCTTGCCGGTGGGCATGGCGGTGGGGGCATTGAGCAACGGCTGGGTCTCGGACCGGCTGTTCGGCAGCAAGCGCTACCTGGCGATCATGCTCTACATGGTCCTGGGCGCTCTCACCAGCCTGTGGATGTGGAGCCTGCCGGCGCATAGCGCGATGGGCCTGCTGGCCCTGTTCCTGTGCGGGTTCTTCGTCTATGGCCCGGCGTCGAGTTTCTGGGCCCTGTGCCCGGACCTGGTCGGTGCACGCCGTGCCGGGACCGCCACGGGCATCATGAATTTCTCGTCCTATCTGTTCGCGGGCCTGGCCGAACCGTTGATTGGACGTATGCTGGACACTACCGGCAATACGTCGCTGATCTTCATCGTCGTCACCACGGCCTGCGCCTGCAGTGCCCTGGTGGCCCTGTTCGTCCGGCGCTGAGGGTGTGACCATGCCCGTCATCGCCCGCGCGCCCCTGACCGAGAGGCTCCATGTACCAGTACCACAAATGGTTGCGGTCCTTTCATGCCGTTGCCAGGACCGGAAGCTTCACCCAGGCCGCCACGCTGCTCAACATCGGCCAACCGACCATCAGCGAGCAGGTCAGCGGGCTGGAAAAACGCTTCTCGGTGGAGCTCTTCCACCGTCGCGGCCGCTTCATCGAGCTCAGCCCTGCCGGCCAGCAGTTGTACGAGATCACGCAGGGGCTGTTCGGCCAGGAGGACGAAGCCCTGCAATTGCTGCAGAGCTTTGCCCAACGCAAGCAGGGCATGCTGCGCATCGGCGCCGTCTCCCCGCCGATTGCCATGAGCCTGACCTATTCGCTGATGCAGCGGTACCCGGACATCGAGCTGGAAACCTCGTTCACCAGCGAAGCCGGTACGCTGGAGCGCCTGTACAACTTCGACATCGACGTGGCGATTCTGGCCCTGTCGGAGTTCGACCACCGCCTGAGTACGCAGCTGTATCGCACCTGCCCGATCCTTGCGGTGGTGCGCGACGACCACCCTTGGGCCAACCGCGAGCAGGTCAGCGTCAAGGAGATCGCCGACCAGCGTGTGGTCTTGCGCGAGCCGGCCTCTCGCACGCGCCAGCTGGTCGAGGAAGGTTGCCACGCGCACGGCGTGACGCTCGACTGCGCGATGCAGCTCAACAGCCGCGAGGCGATCGTGCATGCGGTCGTTCATGGTATCGGGATTGGCTTCGTCTCTGCGGTGGAGTACGCCGACCGCCCCGGCACGCGCTCGATCGCCTTCGTCGAAGACCCGTTCCACATCAGCTACTACCTGTGCTGCCTGGGCATTCGCCGCAATCGACCGATCATCTGCGAACTGTTCGACGCCTGCGCTGCCCTCGACCCGCACTGATGTTTCGTCCTGCTTGCCGTCCGCCGCGTGCGGGCTGGCCTCGCTCGTCCTGAATTTCACTCACTGGAGAACACCATGAACTATCACACCCCCAGCAAACTGCAGGCTGTCGTGCTCGACTGGGCCGGCACCGTGGTCGATTTCGGCTCCTTCGCGCCGACCCAGATCTTCGTCGAGGCGTTCGCCGAGTTTGGCGTCGAGGTCAGCCTGGAAGAAGCCCGTGGCCCGATGGGCATGGGCAAGTGGGACCACATCCGCACCCTGTGCGACCTGCCGCAGATCGCCGCGCGCTATCACGCGATCTTCGGCCGCTACCCCACCGACCAGGACGTGACGGCGATCTACAACCGCTTCATGCCGTTGCAAATCGAGAAGATCGCCGAGCATTCGGCGCTGATTCCCGGCGCGCTGGAGACCATCCTGAAGCTGCGCGCGCAAGGCCTGAAGATCGGCTCGTGCTCCGGCTATCCGGCAGTGGTGATGGAAAAGGTCGTGGCCCTGGCCAAGACCAACGGCTACGAAGCCGACCATGTGGTGGCCACCGATGAAGTCCCCAATGGCCGCCCTCACCCGGCCCAGGCGCTGGCCAACGTGATTGCCCTGGGCATCGATGACGTCGCGGCGTGCGTCAAGGTCGACGACACCTGGCCGGGCATTCTCGAAGGTCGCCGTGCCGGCATGTGGACGGTCGCCCTCACCTGCTCGGGCAATGCGCTGGGGCTGACCTACGAGCAATACAAAGCCCTGCCGGCGGACCGGTTGGCACAGGAACGCCTGCGCATCGGTCAGTCGTTCGAAGGCTCGCGCCCGCATTACCTGATCGAAACCATCGCCGAACTGCCTGAAGTCATCGCCGATATCAATGCACGCCTGGCGAAGGGAGAGGTGCCACAAGGGCACTGATTTCCACAGCCCCTAACGCGCAAGCCCGCTTTGTGCGGGCTTGCTTGCATTGGCGGTGACCTGGGACATGGGCCCGTACGGCGTGCGAATCAGTTGAACACCCACAGCACGCGGGTCGGCTTGTCCGTCAGGTTGGCATAACGGAAACGGGCATGGGGTTGGAGCTGGAAACTGTCATTGGGGTAAAGCGTCACCGGATCGCCTTCATCCAGCCAGACGGTCAGTTCGCCTTCGAGCACGAAACAGCCCTGCTCCGAACTGTCGTCCAGGTACTCTTCCCCGCTCGAGGCCCCGGGTTCGAGGTGGCTGTCGAGCATGGAGAAACCGCCGGCGATGGTGGGCGACACGAGCACATCGGTAATCCCCCCGCCCAGATGAAGCGTGCGGCGCTCATCCGGACGCGTGACCCAGTCCAGCGCACGGGGTTTTTCCAGGCTATAGAAGTAGGCCGTCGAAACACCGAGTGTCTCGCTGATCGCGGTCAGGTCCGCCACGGTTGGGCGGGAAACACCGCGCTCGACCTGGGACAGAAAGCCTACCGAACGACCGATGCGTTGCGCGAGCTCGCCCAGGGTCAGGCCCTTGAACTTGCGCAGATCGCGAATGAGTATGGCGAGCCCTTCAATTTCTTCGTGCACTTTCATCGTTTGGTCATGGAGGTAGGGAGCGATGGTGTCGACGGAGGGTATTGGAGTGGGCCGTGCAAGGCAAGATCAAGGATCGAAGGGGATGGATTGGGGTAGCGGGAGGCAGAAAGTACCCCTCGGCAGAGCGCCTGCCGAGGGGCCATGGGCTTACTGGACAGCCTGGTAGGTCAGGTCCAGGCACTTACGGGCTTTTTCCACCAGCTCGTCGATCTCTTCGATGCTGATCACCAACGGTGGAGCGATGATCATGGTGTCGCCCACGGCGCGCATGATCAGGCCATTGTCGAAGCAGTGCTGGCGGCAGATCATGCCGATGCCCTTGCCTTCGTAGCGGGCCCGCGTGGCCTTGTCCTTGACCAGCTCGATCGCGCCCAGCATGCCCAGGCCACGCACTTGGCCCACCAAGGGGTGATCGGCCAGCTCACGCAGACGCTGCTGCAGGTACGGGGCGGTGACGTCGCGCACCTGCTCGATGATCTTCTCATCGCGCAGAATACGCAGGTTTTCCAGACCCACCGCTGCTGCCACTGGGTGGCCGGAATAGGTAAAGCCGTGGTTGAAGTCGCCGCCTTCGCTGATCACCTTGGCCACTTCGTCCCGCACGATCACACCGCCCATGGGGATGTAGCCGGACGTCAGGCCCTTGGCGATGGTCATCAGGTCGGGCTTGAGGTCGTAGTAGTCGGTACCGAACCACTGGCCGGTACGGCCGAAGCCGCAGATCACTTCGTCGGCCACGAACAGGATGTCGTACTTGGCCAGGATCTGCTTGATCTTCGGCCAGTAGGTCTGTGGCGGGATGATCACGCCGCCCGCGCCCTGGATCGGCTCGGCGATGAAAGCAGCGACATTGTCTTCGCCCACTTCCAGGATCTTCTTCTCCAGTTGTTCTGCCGCCCACACGCCGAACTCGGCCTCGGTCATGTCGCCGCCTTCACCGAACCAGTACGGCTGCGGGATATGCACGATATCCGGAAGCAGGCCACCCTGCTGGTGCATGCCGCTCATGCCGCCCAGGCCGGCGCCCGCCACGGTGGAGCCGTGGTAGCCGTTGATGCGGCCGATGATGACCTTCTTGTCTTTCTTGCCCTTGATCGCCCAGTAATGGCGAACCATGCGCAAGACGGTATCGTTGCCTTCGGAGCCGGAGCCGGTGAAAAACACATGGTTCATGCCCTCGGGCGCCACATCGGCGATCGCCTTGGCCAACTCCAGCGCTGGCGGGTGCGCGGTCTGGAAGAACAGGTTGTAGTACGGCAGCTCTTTCATCTGCCGGGCGGCCACATCGGCCAGCTCGTCACGACCGTAGCCGACGGCCACACACCACAGGCCCGCCATGCCATCGAGGATCTTGTGGCCTTCGCTGTCCCACAGATAGACGCCCTTGGCCGAGGTAATGATGCGCGGACCTTTTTCGGCCAGTTGCTTGACGTCGCTGAACGGCGCCAGATGATGGTCACGGCTCATGGCTTGCCAGGCAAGCGTCTGCGAATTCTTTTCACTCATTTTTAATGCTCTCCTTTAATAGGCGCAGCCGGGCTGCGGGGAAACTTTCAACGTTTCGATAACGGCCACGGCTCAGGCTGTTTTCAACATCAACTGACGCAATACCGAGCGTTGCCGGCAGGCTTTTCCAAACGATTGGAAGATCGTCAGGTAATGCGGGTTTTCCAGTACCCGAAACTCCGGATGCCATTGAACGGCCAGGGCGAAACTCTTGCTGCCTACAACCGAGATCGCTTCCACCAGCCCGTCCGGTGCGATCGCCTCCACCCTCAGTCCTGGCGCCAGCACATCGATGCCTTGGCCATGGATGGAGTTGACGTCGATGATCGCGGGCAGGCCCATACGGTCCATCAGGCCGCCTGGCTGGATATGCATCGCATGGCGCGGGCCATATTGCTGGTCAACGGGCTCATCCTTGCCTTCGCGGTGGTCCATGAACACGCCAGTCTCATGGACCTTCTGGTGCAGTGTGCCGCCCAGCGCCACGTTCATTTCCTGGAACCCACGGCAAATGCCCAGCACCGGCACGCCGGCGGCGATGGCCGCACGCATCAGCGGCAAGGTCGTGGCATCACGCAGCGGGTCGTGATGGGTGCCCGGCTCGCTGGCCGGGCCGTTGTAATGGAACGGTTCGATGTTGGACGGCGAGCCGGTGAAGATCAGCCCATCCACTGTGTCAACGATGTCGGCGGTATCCATCAGCTCACCGAGACTGGGAATCACGATGGGCAAGCCACACGCCGCCTTGGCCGCGGCGCGCGCATACTTCTCACTGATCGTCTGGGTCGCATGTTGTTCAATCATGCGAGTGCATGCAGTGATGCCGATAACTGGCACGCGTGGCATATCATCCTCCGGCAAATCTATTGCGAGTTATATTCAAACTTTTGAAAGAAAGTGCAGCGCAATCGGGTGAAACTGGAACTTACAAGAACCAGCGATATTCACGCGCATTGATCGCATTCATGAAATCCAATTGTTCCTGGCGTTTGTTTTCGCAATAGACCATCACGAATTCACTGCCCAACCCTTCATTGACCACCGGATGGTTGCGCATGGCCGTCAGTGCGCTCAGGGCGTCCTTGGGGAAGTCGATACCGCTCGTGCGGTCGTCGTTGAGCGGTGCGATGGGTTCGACGCCGCGATCAAGACCGTGCTCCATCCCGGTCAGGATGGCCGCCAACACCAGGTAGGGGTTGGCATCGGCGCCGGCCAGACGGTGTTCGATACGCAAGTTGCGTGGGTCGGACTCGGGAATGCGAATGCACGCATCTCGGTCCTCGAAGCCCCAGCTCGCCACGCTCGCGGCGTTGACCATGGCGCCGTAGCGGCGATAGGCATTGTGGTTGGGGGCGAAGATGGGCATGCAATGGGGCAGCAACTCCAGGCAACCGGCCACGGCATGGCGCAGGTTGCGCTGCCCGTAACCGGCCAAAAGGTTGTTTCCGTCCGCATCGTAAAGGCTCACATGCACATGCATGCCGCTGCCCGGAGCGTCCAGGTAGGGCTTGCTCATGAAGCTGGCGCGATAGCCATGTTTCATGGCAACACCGCGAGTGCTGCGACAGAACAAGGCCGACCAGTCCGCCGCGCTCAGCGCATCGTCGCTGTGGGAGAAGTTGATTTCGAACTGACCAGGGCCAAGCTCCGCGGTGATGACGTTGGCCGGTACGCCCTGCTCGTTCGCCACATCGACCATCTCGTGCAGCACGGACGAGAATCGCGACAGCCGTTCGATATGCATGTTCGGCTGGTCGTCTCCGTCATCGGTCGCGGTATCGCGCGGGTACTGTGGCAGGCCGTCCTTGAGCGTGCGATCGAACAAGTAGAACTCCAGCTCGAAAGCCACTACCGGGCGGATGCCACGGCTGGCCAAGCGCTGCAGCACACGGGCCAGCACTTCGCGAGGCTCGAACTCGATCGGCTTGGCGGTGCCATCGGAGGTGATCATCATCTGGGCGATCACTTCCTTTTCCCAGCGCACGGGCTTCAGGGTGCCAGGCACCAGGCGTCGCGGTGCGTCCGGGTCACCATCGGCAAAGCAATAGTCACCAATCTTGTAGAGGCCGCCCTGGGTACCCAGCAACACGCAGTTCTGCGGCAACTTCAAAGGGGCGCCTGCGGCCACTTTCTCGAGCATGTCCATGGGGTAGCGCTTGCCATAGAAATGCCCGGGGATATCCAGCGCAATCAGGTCGACGTAACGCACGTCTGGGTGTTGGGCGCGGAAAGTGCGCACTTCAGTCAGCAGATCCGGAAAGATGACACTCATCTTCTTATCCTTGTGAGGTGAAACGAATTCAGTTGAAGACCCAGAGCACGCGGGTGAGCCTGTCCGTCAGGTTGGCGTAACGGAACTTCGCGTGAGGTTGCAGCTGGAAGCTGTCGTTGGCGTGAAGCGTCACGGCCTCGCCGTCCTCCAGCCAGACCGTCAGTTCGCCCTCGAGCACGAAACAGCCCTGCTCCGAACGGTCGCTCAGGTGCTGCTCGCCACTGCTCGCGCCAGGCTCGAGGCGGCTGTCGAGCATCGAGAACGCGCCCGAGATCGTCGGCGACGCCAGCACATCGGTGATGCCCGAGCCGAAGTACAGCGTGCGCCGCTCGTGGGGGCGGGTCACCCAGCTGACGGCGCGGGGCTTGCTCAGGTTGTAGAAGTACGCGGTCGATACGCCGAGTGTTTCGCTGATGGCGGTGAGGTCCGCCACCGTTGGGCGCGAGACGCCGCGTTCTACCTGGGAAAGAAAACCGACCGAACGGTCGATGCGCTCGGCCAGTTCGCCCAGCGTCAGATTCTTGAACTTGCGCAGGTCATGAATGAGGATCGCCAGGGCTTCAACTTCTTCGTCCATCTTCATCGCTCAGGGGTAGTCGTGAAATTATTGGATTTATTTTTCATGAAAAAATACATGAAAATTTTCACGCGTCAAGCCAGGCGCGGCAAAACGACTGCCACCTCGAGCACAGGTGCAGACATGTTCAGATGAGATCGGGGTGAGGTCGGCTTTTTACCGGGGAGGATGAGGCAGGATTCGTGGGTGGGGGTTTACCCGCGAAGCAGCCCCCCTGGAGGATGGCACTGGCTTTGCCGGTATTCGCGGGTGAATCGGAGCGCCGAACCGCCGCTCCCACAACGCGCGCGTCGATCCGCAAGGCGTCGCGTATCTTCCCCACTGCAGGCTCGGCGCTGCGCTCAAGGGCAGCACCGAGCCTGCGATCGAGTGCGAAGCTCTCGCCTGGTGTTTTCGCTACAAGACGTCGGATTCGCGTTCGATGATCCGCGTGATGATGGGGACCGGTGTCATCAGGTGTTCCAGCATCATCTTGCTGGCTTTGGCGGCATCGCGCCCCAGGATGGTATTGACCAGTTCGGCATGCTCTTCGCGCTTGAGCCGCAGCGCCTCTTCGGACAGCACTGTGCGCTTGAGCCAGATCTGCCGGTAGCGCTCGGCCTGATCCTGGAGGAAGGCACGTGCCTGAAGAAGGCTCTTGGAACCGCAGCCACTGGCGATGGCATTGTGGAAGGCCTTGTGCCGGGCATCCCAGATATCGACCATTTCCTGTGGGGTATGCAGTTCGACCACCTTCGAGAGCGTGTGCGAGCACGCCACGATGGACGCTTCCCAGGCTTCATCGCCCTTCTCCACCGCCAGCCCGACGATCAAGGCCTCCAGGTGAGCCCTGGCGGTGTAGACGTCGAGCATCTCGTCCAGCGACATCGGTGCCACTCGATAGCCCTTCTGGTTGATGGCACCGACCAGCCGCTCTCCCACCAGCCGCGCCAACACCTCCCGCATCGGCCCCACGCCGACGGCGTATCGGTCTTTCAAGGCGCTCATCAAGAGTTTTTCACCCGGGCGGAAGACGCCTCGGAGAATGTCGGATTTCAAGCGCGAATAGGCGGCATCTGATGCGGTTTCAGCGAGGTCTGTGTGGTCCATCCAGAGGGCTCTCTTGCTAGGCGCGCCTATCATACCGAACTCCGTCACGTCACGCAGATCGCATACAAAAACACAGAATTACGACGAAAGTTAAAAATGTAGACATTTTGATATTTCAGCGATATTTTTGCTCCACGACCTGACCCGTCCTCCACCATTCGCCCGGTCAACAAGGAGTCGCCATGAACGCCCTCGCCCATATCGATATGCCTGCCCTCGAGCAACCCGCCCTGCTGCAAGGCTTCACCTTGCAATCGACCTCCCAGTCCGAACGCCTGCTGGAACTGCGCTTTGCCAAGGAAACGGTCGACGCCTTCGTCGCCGCCGTTGCCCAATGGCCGGTGCAAGCCCTGGAGTACAAGTCGTTCCTGCGCTTCCAGTTCGGCAAGATCCTCGACGACCTGTGCCAAGGCACCTTGCGCCCCGTCATCGTCAATACCTTGCTCGATCGCAGCACCGGCGGCCTGCTGGTCATCCCCGAGGGCCTGGACAACGTCACCCAGGCCGAAGACATGGTGAAGCTCTCCACTGCAGTGGCCCACCTGCTCGGGCGTTCGAACTTCGATGCCATGAGCGGCCAGTTCTACGCGCGCTTCGTGGTCGAGAACGTCGACAATTCCGACAGCTACCTGCGCCAGCCACACCGGGTGATGGAGCTGCACAACGACGGCACGTTCGTGAACCAGATCACCGACTACGTGCTGATGATGAAAATCGACGAGCAGAACATGGAAGGCGGCAACTCCCTGTTGCAGCACCTGGACGACTGGGCCGACCTGGACACCTTCTACAAACATCCCCTGGCCCGTCGCGTGATGCGTTGGACCGCGCCACCGAGCAAGAACACCCGCGAGGATGTGTTCCATGCCGTGTTCGACACCGACTCGATGGGGCGCCCGACCATGCGCTACATCGACCAGTTCGTACAGCCGGAGAACTACGAGGAAGGCACCTGGCTGTTCCAGCTGGGCGAATCCCTCGAAGGCAGCGCCACCAAGGTGTCGATTCCGGTTCCGGTCGGCTCGTTCCTGCTGATCAACAACCTGTTCTGGCTGCATGGCCGTGACCGCTTCGTCGCTCACCCGGGCCTGCGTCGGGAGCTGATGCGCCAGCGCGGCTACTTCAGCTTCCCGAAAATGGAACACCACCGGGGCCAGACCTCCAACTGATGCTCAGCGTGGCCTCGGCGCCTAGGGCCCGAGGCCACTTGCAAGGAACAGACTCATGTACGATTTCGTGATCATCGGCGGCGGCATCGTGGGCATGTCGACGGCCATGCAACTGGCCGACCAGTACCCTGGAGCGCGTCTGCTGCTGCTCGAGAAAGAGAGCAGCCCAGCCCAGCACCAGACCGGCCATAACAGTGGTGTGATCCATGCGGGCGTCTACTACACCCCCGGCAGCCTGAAGGCCAAGTTCTGCCTGGAAGGCAACAAGGCCACCAAACGCTTCTGCGATGAGCACGCCATTCCCTATGACAACTGCGGAAAACTGCTCGTCGCCACCAACGAGCTGGAGATGCAGCGCATGCGCGCCTTATGGGAGCGCACCGCCGCCAATGGCCTGGAGCGCCACTGGCTCTCGGCCGGCGAGTTGCGTGAGCGCGAGCCGAACATCGTTGGCCTGGGCGGTATCTTCGTGCCCTCCAGCGCCATCGTGAACTACGCTGCCGTGACCGCCCAGATGGCCAGGCAGTTCGAGAAAAAAGGCGGCACCCTGCAGTTCGATACCGAAGTCACCGGACTGGTCGAACAGGCGGACTCGATCGTCGTCAAGACCGACCGAGACACCTACACGACCCGCTACCTGGTGTCGTGCTCCGGCCTGATGGCCGACCGGGTCGTGCGCATGCTCGGCGTAGAGCCTGGCTTCACCATCTGCCCGTTCCGTGGCGAGTATTACCTGCTGCCGCCTGAGCACAACCGGATCGTCAACCACCTGATCTACCCGATCCCGGACCCTTCCATGCCCTTCCTGGGTGTTCACCTGACCCGCATGATCGATGGCACCGTCACGGTCGGGCCGAATGCGGTGCTGGCCATGAAACGCGAGGGCTATCGCAAGTCCGATGTCTCCCTGAGCGACCTGGGCAGCATGCTGGGGCACCGCGGCATCCGCAAAGTGCTCAAGGACAACCTGCGCCCGGGGCTGATCGAGATGAAAAACTCGCTGCTCAAAGGGGCCTACCTCAAGACCGTGCAAAAGTACTGCCCGAGCCTGGAGAAGAAACACCTCAAGCCCTACCCGGCCGGTGTGCGGGCCCAGGCGGTGTCCAATGACGGCAAGCTCATCGATGATTTCCTGTTCGTCAACACGGCCCGTAGCGTCAACGTCTGCAATGCGCCCTCCCCGGCGGCCACCTCAGCCATTCCGATCGGGGCCTATATCGTTTCCAAGGTCCAGGAAATCGTCGGCGATGAATTCAAGAAAACGTCCGTGCCGGCACTTCAGGCCCAAGCCGTTTGAACACAGGCTGTTGCGTCCGCAAGGCCGTTCGACCTTCCACTTGCTGGCGAAACTGACCCAGGGGCACCGGCTGGAGCTGCTCGCTTTGGCCAGCCTGCTGATCGCCTTCTTCGTACTTTGATCCCCGCCCGACCGCCCTGCTGGAAGCATGAGCCCAGCAGGGCGGTCGTCTGCTGTGTTGGGTGTTGATGCGCTGAGCAAGCGCCACTCAGTCCATCGTGAGCCATAGCCCGTGACAGCACGCCACCGTGGATCAACTCGTCCTTGAGCATGGGCCTGATGCCGCTC
Source organism: Pseudomonas sp. NY15354 (assembly GCF_048068075.1). NCBI lineage: Bacteria > Pseudomonadati > Pseudomonadota > Gammaproteobacteria > Pseudomonadales > Pseudomonadaceae > Pseudomonas > Pseudomonas sp. NY15354. The sequence goes on along the minus strand of NZ_JBLUPV010000032.1, from coordinate 9,728 downwards.
GCAACACCTGACAGATCTGTAATGCCGAGCTCAGGTTCCTGACAGCGCCGTCTGCCTAACGTAAAGCCTATAAACGCGTGTGCGAGTGCTATCGGGGCCAAGGACTGTGATCCAACCGCCTGCCCATCCGCGAATAATCTGACTGACTGGACGCAACGGCATGCAAAGCAAAACCACGAGACGATCCTTCGTCAAAGGCCTGGCCGCGACCGGACTGCTGGGTGGATTGGGCATGTGGCGCATGCCGGTCTGGGCCGTGACCAGCCGCGGCCAACCCAACGTGCTGGTGGGCAACGAGTTCGATCTGTCTATCGCCGATCTGCCGGTCAACATCACGGGGGCCGCCCGTACGGCAATGGTCATCAACGGTTCGCTGCCCGGCCCCACTCTTCGTTGGCGCGAGGGCGACACCGTCACGCTGCGTGTACGCAACCGCTTGAAGCAGGACACCTCTATTCACTGGCACGGCATCATCCTGCCGGCGAACATGGACGGGGTGCCGGGGTTGAGCTTCCATGGCATCGCCCCAGACGGTATGTACGAGTACAGGTTCAAGGTCCAGCAGAACGGCACTTACTGGTACCACAGCCATTCCGGGCTGCAGGAGCAAGCCGGGGTGTACGGTGCGTTGGTCATCGATGCCAAGGAACCCGAGCCGTTCACCTATGATCGCGATTACGTGGTCATGCTCAGCGATTGGACCGATGAGGATCCTGCCCGGGTTCTGTCCACGCTCAAGAAGCAGTCCGACTACTACAACTTCCACAAGCGCACCGTTGGCGACTTCGTCGACGACGTGAGCGAAATGGGGTGGTCGGCGGCCGTGGCCGATCGCACGATGTGGGCTGAAATGAAGATGAGCCCCACCGACCTCGCCGACGTGAGCGGCTACACCTACACCTACCTCATGAACGGTCAGTCACCCGAGGGTAACTGGACCGCTCTCTTCAAGCCCGGCGAAAAAATTCGCCTGCGCTTCATCAACGGCTCCGCCATGACCTACTTCGATGTGCGGATCCCCGGCCTGAAGATGACGGTGGTCGCGGCGGATGGTCAGCACGTCGATCCCGTCTCTGTCGACGAGTTCCGCATCGCCGTGGCTGAGACCTACGATGTCATCGTCGAGCCCGAGGACGCGCAGGCCTACACCCTCTTCGCCCAGTCCATGGACCGTACCGGGTATGCCAGAGGCACCCTGGCGGTGCGCGACGGGATGCAGGCGCCCGTCCCCGCGGTCGATCCCCGCCCGCTCATTTCGATGAGCGACATGGGCATGGACCACGGCAGCATGAGCGGCATGGATCACAGCCAGATGGCTGGGATGGACCACAGCTCGATGGCCGCCATGGCCAGCGCCATGCAGGCCCACCCGGGGTCGGAAACCAACAACCCTCTGGTCGACATGCAGACCATGACGCCAGCACCAAAGCTCGATGACCCAGGTATTGGCCTGCGCAACAACGGCCGCCGCGTGCTGACCTACGCGGACCTGCGCAGCACCTTCGTTGACCCGGATGGGCGAGCGCCGGGGCGGACCGTCGAGCTGCACCTCACCGGCCACATGGAAAAGTTCGCCTGGTCCTTCGACGGCATCAAGTTCTCCGATGCCGAGCCGCTGCGCCTCACGTACGGCGAGCGCCTTCGCATCACGCTGGTCAACGACACCATGATGACCCACCCCATCCACCTGCATGGCATGTGGAGCGACCTGGAAGATGAGCACGGCAACTTCAAGGTCCGAAAACATACGATCGATATCCCCCCCGGCGCCAAACGAAGCTACCGCGTGACGGCGGACGCCTTGGGTCGTTGGGCCTATCACTGCCACCTGCTGTTCCACATGGAAATGGGCATGTTCCGAGAAGTGCGTGTGGACGAATGAACTGGAGATCTGAAAATGAGCAACCCCATGAAACGAAACGCCTTTGTGCTCTCTGCCGCGCTCGCGGGCCTGCTGGCTGCCTACACCCCGTCCTCGTGGTCCAGCGATACCCCTGAGCAGCAGGTGCAGAAGTCCACCGACGCTGCGGGCAAGCACAATGCCATGAAGGGTGTGGACCACGGCGCGATGAAGGGTATGGATCATGACTCAATGAAAGGCATGGACCCTGACTCGATGAAGGGCATGAACCATGACTCAATGAAAGGCATGGACCACCGCAAGATGATGGAATCGCAGGGCAGCGACAAAGCCAAGGCAGGGCAAGATGGCCACTAGGCGGGTACGGCCCTCGCTCATGGCATTGGCCGTCTCCTTCAGCGCACTGAGCGGGATGCCGAGCTTTGCGGCTGAAGAAATGGAGCATACGGCGATGGATCACGGCGCCATGCAGGGCATGGACCACGGCAAGACGGGCCATGGCAGCATGGAGGGGATGGACCACGGTGCCATGGATCATTCGATGATGAACCCTGGCACCGACGACGCCCCCCGGACAACCAGTCGAACCCCCATTCCGGTCCTCACCGACGCCGATCGCAAGGCCGCGTTTCCCCCGCTGGACGGGCACAAGATGCACGACAGCGCGATCAACAGCTTCTTCCTGCTGGATCAACTCGAGTACCAGGACGCTGATGAAGGCAGCGCGCTGGCCTGGGAGGCCTCGGGATGGGTGGGAGGTGATATCAACCGGCTGTGGATCCGCTCCGAAGGCGAACGGACCAACGGGGTGACCGAAGATGCCGAGCTGCAACTGCTCTACGGTCGCGCCATCAGCCCCTGGTGGGACGTGGTTGCCGGGGTTCGCCAGGATTTCAAACCCGAATCACCCCAGACCTGGGCAGCGTTTGGCGTGCAGGGCATGGCGCTTTATGACTTCGAAGCCGAAGCCACCGCGTTCATTGGCGAGAACGGTCAGACGGCCGCGCGCCTGGAGGGCGAGTATGACATCCTCCTGACCAATCGACTGATCCTGCAGCCCACCGCCGAGGCCAACTTCTATGGCAAGAACGATCCTGGGCGTGGCGTCGGCTCGGGCCTTGCCAATACCGAGGTCGGCCTGCGTCTGCGTTATGAAATCGTACGTCAGTTCGCCCCGTACATCGGCGTTACCTGGAGCCGCTCCTACGGCAAGACCGCTGACCTGATTCGCGACGAAGATGGGGATGTCGAAGAGACGCGCTTCGTTGCTGGCATTCGAATGTGGTTCTGAGCCGTTAAATGACAAGCACCGTAATGGAAAAGCGCCCCATGGGAGCTGAAGGGGGACTTGCGGGTGGACTCGCCGCCCCTTCCCTATCCATTTTTGCGCGGTGTTATAGCTTTAACTTCACGCTTGCGAAAGTCGACTCGCTTTGTGCTTGGTCAAGCGAACTTTTGGTGGTGTCCTCTGATACAGCTGCGTCATCACCCGCCATCAGCTTTTGAGAAGTATTGGAGGTGGCTCTTTCGTTTTTAGGTGGTGCCCCGAAGTATTCTCGATAACACTTGGAAAAGTGCGGCGTGGAGACAAACCCCACCACCGAGGCCACTTCGATGATTGACATATGCGTTTGCTTGAGCAATTGCCGCGCACGAACAAGGCGCAACCGCAGATAATAACGGGAAGGTGTGCAGTTCAGGTTTTTCTGGAACAATCGCTCAAGTTGACGCCGTGAAATATTCACATACGTTGCCAGCTCATCCAAATCAATCAACTCCTCCAGATTGGCCTCCATCAACGCGACGATTTCCTGCAACTTTGGCTGATTGGTACCCAGCATGTGCTTGAGCGGCACGCGCTGATGATCCTGCTCGTTACGAATGCGCTCGTACACGAACATTTCCGAGATGGCGGCCGAGAGTTCACGACCGTGCTCGCGACTGATCAGGTGCAGCATCATGTCCAGGGGGGCCGTCCCTCCCGAACTGGTGAAGCGGTTACGGTCCAGGCTGAACAAACGGGTACTCATGTTCACCCGCGGAAAGGCCTCTTGCATCGCGCCCAGGCATTCCCAGTGCACACTGCAATCGAAACCGTCTAACAGCCCCGCGCAAGCAAGCGCCCAACTGCCGGTGCATATACCGCCCAAGCGACGAGACTTGCGCGCCTGGGCCTGTAGCCAAGTGATGTGTTCACGCATGACCGTACGTTGGATGCCGACGCCACCACAGACGATCACGGTATCCATGGCCGGTGCGCTTTGCATGGCCGCATCCGGGATGATGTGCAAGCCATCACTGGCCCAGACCTGGCCACCATCGACGGTCAGGGTGTGCCACCGATACAGCTCCCGACCGGAAAGTTGGTTCGCCATGCGCAGTGGCTCGACGGCCGATGCCAGGGAAATCAGAGTAAAGCTGTCCAGCAGAAGAAAGCCGATGGACTGGGGAGGAGAGCCACTTGGCATGGGCTTTCCGTCCTTGTGCGACGACATACAGATACCTCTTCGACATGCAGGCGAGCGCCCACGAGGGGCCACTTTTAATAGTTCTCGAGGTCATCGAGACATTAAAATTTATTTTTTTAGTTATTCGAAAACTGGAACGATATTCCTGCGGTCGCAGAGACGCCTTGTCGATTATTTTTGAACCGTTGTTCAACAATAATGCCTCGCACGCGAACGAGCTCTGAGCACCAAAAAGGTGCGGATCATCGACTTGAAAGAAGCGTTCGCTCGGGAGGCGCTCAAGATTTGGCTATCACTGAGTTCGCCGTAGTTTTGCGTGATCTGTCATACGCTTATCGGCTATTTATTCTTACTTTCTATAGAGTCAATGTACGTGCTCGGTTTACGGGGTGCGTGATCTGTTTACGCCATTTTTTTGCTCATGGGCGACCCGTCTAGTGTCGCCGGGCGGGAAAGGTTTCGAATCGCTCCGCTGTTGTGCGCGAGCAAGCGAATAGATGAAATCGGCAAGCGCGAAGCGTTTGCGAATGGAGGACGACAAGCCCGAAATGAGCTGTCTTGAGGTGGACATCTGCGAAAATTCTGCAAACGAAAAAGGGCGACCCTTTCGGATCGCCCTTCTCGTGCCCGGGAGCCCCGGGACTTTGTTTGGTAGGCACAATTGGACTCGAACCAACGACCCCCACCATGTCAAGGTGGTGCTCTAACCAACTGAGCTATGTGCCTGTCGTGTGGCGCGCATATTAAGGGGGCTCCCCCAACCTGTAAAGCATTTTTTTCAAAAAAATCAAAACCTTTGCGAGCGATGCCTGGCAAAGGGCAAAGACCGCGCCCTGAAGCGACCCCGGGATCAGCCAAGCGCTCCCGCCAACATCGGCGAATGTTGTCGCTTTCCATCAAGAGCAGCCCTTTGCCCTCCCCTAGATTAACTCCCGAGCAAGCCCCTACCCGAACCCAAGGGGCAGTGTCTGGAGGAGACCAGCCATGCAATCCGTCGAGCAGTTCAAACACAGCACTTGCGTTGCAGATTGGGCCGAACAGCGCCCGGAACAGGCTTTCACCCTGCCCTCGCGGTACTTCTTCGACGAGCAGATCTTCGCCGCCGAACGCGACCGCATCTTCATGAGCGCCTGGCACCTGGCGGGCCATCGCAACGAATTCGCAGAGCCCGGGCAATTCGTGGTTTGCGACATCTTCGACCAGAGCGTCGTGGTGGCCTGCGGCAACGATGGCAAGATCAATGCCTTCCACAACGTCTGCCAGCACCGCGGCAATCGCCTGCTGGACGTACGCCGTGGCAGCGACACGCGGGTATTGCGCTGCGCCTATCACTCCTGGTGCTACGAAATGGACGGCAGCCTGCGCAGCGCCCCGCGCAGTGAACGGCTGATCGCCTTCGACAAGCAGCAGTTCAACATTCCCAAGGTCCGCGTCGAAGAACTCGGTGGCTTCGTCTACTTCAACTTCGATGCCGACGCGCCGTCGCTGGCCGAACTGTTCCCCGGCGCCGACGAACAGATGCGTGCAGTCTTCCCCGAGCTTGGCAAGATGCGCCTGATCGAGGAGCAGGACGTGATCGTGCCGGCCAACTGGAAGGTGATCATGGACAACTCCATCGAGGGGTATCATTTCAAACTGTCCGGTCCTTGCCACATCGACCTGGCCAAGCTGATCGACTTCAAAGGCTACCGCCTGACCAAGCGCGACAACTGGTGGACCTACATCGCCCCGGCCAACCTGCAGGCCGAAGAAGCCTATGGCGTGAAACTCAGCGGGCCGCGCAACCCGGACGAGCGTTTCTTCAACATTGGCCTGTGGCCGAACAACACCTTCTATACCTTCCCGTTCTCCGAGTTCCTCGGCACCTTCATCATGATTCCGCTGGACGCCGAACGCTCGCTGCTGCGCTTTGGCTACTACAGCCCGCACGAACAGGTCCCGGCGGTTTCCCACGCCTGCATGAAGTGGATGAACGAGGACCTGGGCCCGGAAGACATCGAGCTCAACATCAGTGTGCAGAAAGGCCTGCGCTCGCTCGGCTACGACCAGGGCCGCTACATGATCGATGCCGAGCGCAGCAACGAGAGCGAGCACCTGGTGCATCACTTCCACAAGCTGGTGTTCGACGGGATCGGCGCAGGCCGCTGACCGCTGTCATGGGAGAGCCTTATGCTCGGGCATGAATACGACTATGTGATCATCGGCGCCGGCTCGGCCGGCTGCGTGCTGGCCAAGCGCCTGGGCGAGAACCCGGCGCTGCGCATCCTGGTGCTGGAGTCCGGCCCGCCGGACGCCAGTTGGACCATCGACATGCCCTCGGCCGTGGGCATCGTGGTGGGCGGCACGCGCTTCAACTGGCGCTACAACAGCGAACCGGAGCCGGGCCTGGACGGTCGGCGCATCGGCACGCCACGCGGGCGCACCCTGGGCGGCTCCTCGTCGATCAACGGCATGGTCTACATCCGTGGCCATGCCCGCGACTATGACGGCTGGGCCGAACACGGCTGCCAGGGCTGGAGCTATCGCGAGGTGCTGCCGTACTTCATCCGTGCGCAAAACCATCGGGACGGCGCCGACAGCTACCGTGGCGGCGCCGGGCTGCTCCACGTGACTCCCGGCGACACCTCGCCACCGCTGTGCCAGGCCTTCATCGAAGCCGGCCAGCAAGCCGGCTACGGCGCGAGCACCGACCTCAACGGCTACCGCCAGGAAGGCTTCGGTCCGGTCGACCGCACCACCCGCGACGGCAAGCGCTGGAGCACCGCACGCGGCTACCTGGCCGAAGCCCTCCAAGGTGGCAACGTCACAGTCGCCACCTCGGCGCTGAGCCGGCGGATTCTCTTCGACGGCGACCAGGCCTACGGGGTGGAGTTCGAAATGGACGGCGCCGTACACCAGGTGCGCGTGCGCCAGGAGGTGCTGCTCAGCGCAGGCGCCATCAACTCGCCCCAACTGCTGATGCTCTCCGGCGTCGGTCCGGCCCAGGACCTGGAGCGCTTGGGCATCCCCGTGGTGCGCGACCTGCCGGGGGTTGGCCAACGCCTGAACGACCATCCCGATACCGTGGTGCAGTACCGCTGCAAGCAGCCGGTGTCGATCTACCCCTGGACGCGGGCACCGGGCAAATGGCTGATCGGCGCGCGCTGGTTCGCCAGCCACGATGGCCTGGCGGCGAGCAATCATTTCGAGGCCGGTGCCTTCATCCGCTCGCGGGCGGGGGTGGAGTTTCCCGACCTGCAACTGACCTTCATGCCCCTGGCCGTACAGCCAGGCAGCGTCGACCTGGTGCCGGAGCACGCCTTCCAGGTGCACATCGACCTGATGCGTCCCACCAGCCTGGGCAGCGTCAGCCTGCTCAGCGCCGACCCGCACCAGGCGCCACGCATCCTGTTCAACTACCTCACCAGCGAACGCGATCGCGCCGACATGCGTGCCGGTGCCCGCCTGGTACGCGAGATCCTCGCGCAACCGGCGATGCGCGCCTATGCGGGCGACGAACTGGTCCCCGGTGCCGACCAGGTGAGCGATGCGCAGCTCGACGCCTGGGCGCGGCGCGTCACCGAGACCGGCTACCACGCCAGTGGCACGTGCAAGATGGGCCCGGCCGACGACCCGGAGGCGGTGGTCGACCCGCAGTTGCGCGTGCATGGCCTGCGTGGGCTGCGGGTGGTCGACGCCTCGATCATGCCGCAGATCGTCAGCGGCAACACCAACGCGCCCACGGTGATGATTGCCGAGAAGGCCAGTGACCTGATCCGTGGCCATGGCGCGTTGCCCGCCAGCGATGCGCCGGTATGGATCCACCCGCACTGGCGTGAGCGTCAGCGCTGAAGCGTGCTTGCCAAAGCCGGCCCGCTGCGCTTGGATAGGCGCAGCGGGCCTTTTCCGTGAACGAGGCGCCGGCCCATGCAGCCGACGCCCATTGTCGAGCCTGGTGCAACCATGAAGCGATCCGAAACCCTTGGCCTTCAGTGGCAGGGCCCTGCCAGCCCTCCCCTGCGCATCGGCATCCTGTTGTTGCCGTCATTTTCCAACTTCGGCCTGGCCTCGCTGATCGAGCCGCTCTCGATCGCCAACTGGCTGGCCCAACGTAGCCTGTTCCAATGGACCCTGCTCTCGGTGGATGGCCAGCCCGTGCCCGCCAGCAACGGCCTGCTGGCCAGCGCCCAGGCCGGCATCGGCGAGCACACCGAATTCGACGCCTGCGCGGTGATTGCCAGCTTCGATGTGCACCGCCACGCACGCAATCCGGCGCTGAAGGCCTGGATCAAGCGCCAGGCCGCGTTCGGGGCGATCATGATCGGCATCGAGACCGGCACCGAACTGCTCGCCGCAGCCGGTGTGCTCGATGGCCATCCAGCTGCGGTGCATTGGGACAACCTGCAAGGTTTCCAGGAAAGCTACCCCAAGGTCCAGGCCTGTGCGCAGCTTTACTCGCTGGGGCGCAAGCGCCTGACCTGCGCGGGCGCCACGGCCGTGCTGGATATGGTCCTGAACTGGCTGGACAACCTGGCAGGCGGCAACCTGGCGCGCGAAGTGGCCATGCACATGCTCATCGAGCAGGTGCGCGAGCCACACGTCCAGCAAGCCGAGGGCTATCGCCGCAGCCTGCATGCCCAGGCCGGCAAGATGGGTCGAGCCATCGAACTGATGGAGCAGCACCTGGAAGAGCCGCTGAGCTGCGAGGCCATCGCCGAGCGGGTGGCGCTGTCGCGTCGGCAGTTGGAGCGCCAGTTCATGCAGCACACCGGCCTTACGCCGTTGAAGTACTACCTCAGCCTGCGCCTGGCGCGGGCGCACAACCTGTTGCAGCAGACCCGCATGAGCGTCGCCCAGGTCGCGGCCAGCGCAGGGTTCGGCTCGCTGGAGCACTTCTCCCGCGCCTACCGCGCCAAGTTTGGCTGCGCGCCGAGCAACGACCGTTCGCAGAGCTTGAACGCGCCGGTCATGCGCCAGCCGTTGGGGCATGATCGGCAGCCATTGGCGATCTAGTCTCGTGGCGTGCAGCGGATCTTTGGGGCAGCTGCACCTTCTTCGCGGGTAAACCCGCCCACAGGGTCTCCGGTGCTCTCAACAACACCGCTGTGCCTGCGCCAGGGCTGGTATTTGCACGGCTGAGCCCCGGCGCTGACCTGCGGGTTTACCCGCGAATAGGCCGGAACTCCCAACAAATAATTAGCTTATTTGCCGTTGCCGTTGATGCGCGATGGACCAGGCATCACCAATCGCGACCTCAGGAGGCCGAGTGGAGGTGTCTGTAGGGGCGGGCGCGTAGCGCCCTTCGGCGTAGCCGAAGTCGCGAGATGGAGGCTGGCGCAGCCAGCCGGAGGCCGCGAAGCCCCGCAAGGCAATGAAGAGGGAACCCCGCCACGGGCGGGGCTGATGTGGGAGCCAGCGGC